>JAUPLK010000259.1 GCA_030836925.1 Pseudomonadota bacterium | reverse complement strand
GGCCTGGCAGATGATGGTCTTCGGTATCACGTTTACAACGGCCGGCAGTGCCCTGTACATGACGACTGTCACCAGCCTGGTTTCCCAGCAGGCGGGAGAGTCCGAGCGGGGGCTCGTGCTCGGTACCTACAACTCCGGGAGTTGGGCCGGCCGTGCGTTGGGGCCGCCGCTGACCGGCCTGCTTTTCGATGCCCTCGGCGTGAACATCCCGCTTTACACGGCAGCGCTGATCCTGTTGCCCTGCATCGGCATTCTGCTCGGCATCGTTGCAAGGACCGCAAATAGTCGCTGACAGCTAATCCGCTTGGCCGCGACCAGCGAAGCGCATATATTCCGGGCACCAAGGTGTGGCTTGCCGCGCCGACCCGGCAGACGCTAACCATCCAGTTCGAGGAAGTCTTTGTATGTACATCAATTTCTGGTACCCCATGGCGACCACCGCAGAACTCACCGACCAGCCGCGGAAGGTGCGGGCGCTCGGCCAGGATTTCGTGGTCTTCCGCGATTCTCAGGGTCAGGCCCGTTGTCTGGCCAATACCTGCACACACCGCGGCGGCTCGCTGGCCAATGGCAAGATCAAGGGTGACTGCATCCAGTGTCCGTATCACGGCTGGCAGTTCAACGGCGAGGGCGAGTGCCAGAAGATTCCGTCGCTGGGCTCCAAAGCCAGCATCCCCGGGCGCACGCGCATCGATGCGTATCCGGTCGACGAGCGCTACGGGCTGGTATTCGCGTTCCTCGGTGATCTCCCCGAGGCTGAACGGCCGCCGATCCTCGCGGTCAAGGAATGGGGACAGGAGGGCTGGCGCACCACCGTGCAGGACTTCCATCTCAATGGCTACTACGAGCGGTCGATAGAGAACGGCATCGATCCCGCCCACAACGAGTATGTGCACGATACCCACGGCTTCAGCGGCGAGCGCGAAGAGGAATACAAGATCGGTGACATGCGCGTGGAAGAAAATGCGCCGTGGGGCCGCGGTTTCTGGCACACCTTCCAGGCGCCGCCCCTGCAGGGCGACCTGAAGAAATATCGCGCCGGCGAGGGTTCTCTGGAGGCCGGCACCGGGTATCACGGTACCAATCACGTCTGGACCTACATTCACCCGGGCCCGAACTTCTTCATCCACCAGTACCTTTACGAGCGCCCGATCGACGAGAAGAACACGCATCTGTACCTGGTCTGTGCGCGCAATTTCTCGCTGGAAGAGAAGACCGATGCCTACGTCATGGAGCGCAACATGTACGTGGCCAACCAGGACGTGAAGATCATCGAAGCCCTGCACCCGATGGTTACGCCGGAAAAGAACAACAAGGAGTACATGGTCCCCTCTGACCAGTGCATCCTCGACTACCGGGCCAAGCAGAAGGAATGGGCGGCCAAAGGCTGGAAAATCGACATGCTGGCTGTTGCCGCGAGTGGCGAGCGGGCCGCCTATGCGATCCCCAGCCCGGCGCGTCGTCGCCAGAAGGGCTGGGTGCTCGACGCGATTCCGCTGGTCGATCCGGCCAGATATGCCGAGCAGCGCGACGACATCAAGGCCGTGGTCTGAGCGGGATGGATCGGCGCGAACTGATCCGCAGCACTGCGGCTCTGGCGACCATGGGTACTCTCGCTGGCCGGATTGCGGCAGCGGCTGAAGGCGAGCCGCTGCCGACACCGACGCCGGCCGATCAGCAGACCACAGTGCTGATCACCGGTGCCAGCCGCGGCATCGGCCTGGAATTTGCGCAGCGTTATGCAGCGCGCGACTGGCGGGTGCTCGCCACCTGCCGTGATCCGGGCAGGGCCGAGGCGCTGCAGGCGCTGGCGAAAAAGCATGCCAATCTCGTGGTTGAGCCGCTGGATGTGCTGGATCACGCCGGCATCGACGCGCTCGCAGCCCGTTATGCAACACAGCCGATCGATATCCTGCTGAACAATGCCGGCATCGGCGGCGGCATGGAAAACCAGCTGTTCGGCCGGCTGAACTATGCGACCTTCAACGAGGTGATGGCGGTCAACGCGATCGGCCCGATGAAGGTCTGCGAGGCCTTCGTAAAACACGTCGAGGCCAGTCGCCTGCGCAAGATGATGACCGTGTCCAGCAGCCAGGGGTCCATCGGCAGTGTCGATGCAGCGCGTCTCTACTGGTACCGGTCCAGCAAGTCGGCGCTGAACATGCTGATGGTCAATCTGGCTTTCCAGCTGAAAAGTCGCGGCATCATCGTCGGACTGGTGACGCCGGGTGCGACCGACACCGACTTCATGAAAGGCCTGCCAAAGAAGATGCTGCGCCCGGTTGCCGATGCGGTGACCGACATGGTGCGCGAGATCGACCGTTTCGACCTGTCCATGACCGGGCAGTTCCTGGATACAAAGGGACAGATCCTGCCCTGGTAGCTGCCGGAACTTTCTCAGGAGAGCAATGATGATCCGGATATTCAGCCGCAGCCTCGCGCTGTTCGCCACTCTAACCCTGTTCGCAGGCACGCTGGCGCGTGCCGACGACTACGTGCCGACGGTGCTGGTTACCGGTGCCAACCGGGGTATCGGCCTGGAGCTGACGCGGCAGTATGCCGCCCGGGGCTGGAAGGTGATTGCCACGGCGCGCAAGCCGGCCGAAGCGACTGAACTCGGCGCGCTTGCCGCAAAGAGTGAGGGCCGGGTGAACATCGAGACGCTGGATGTCACCGATCTTGCCGCGATCGATGCGCTGGCCGCGAAGTATCAGGGGCAGCCTGTCGATGTGCTGTTCAACAATGCCGGGATTACCGGTGGCGGCAACAACCAGCTGTTCGCCAAAAAGATGGACTGGCCGGTTTACGAGCTGGTACTGCGTACCAATGTCATCGGGCCCTTGAAGATGGCGGAGGCCTTTCTGCCCCACATACTTGCCAGCCAGCAGAAGAAGATCAGCAACGTGTCCAGCAGCCAGGGTTCGATCGGCAGCATGAACAACGGCATGCTGTACTTCTACCGGCCCAGCAAGGCGGCGCTGAACATGGAAATGCGCAACCTGGCGATCCAGCTGAAGAGCAAGGGTGTTGCCGTGGCCCTGATCGATCCGGGTCCGGTGGACACGGACATGATGAGCATGCTGCCGAAGAAGATGCTGCGCCCGGTGGAAACGGCCGGCAGCGACCTGATCCGCATCACCGATCAGCTCAGCCTCGAAAACAGCGGAACCTTCTGGACCTTCGACGGCAGCGTCCTGCCCTGGTAGGAGCGCCTTCAGGCGCGATCCCTGGCCGGTAGGAGCGGCTTCAGCCGCGATCACGGTTTGAAAACCAGATCGCGCCTGAAGGCGCTCCCACATTAAGCCGCTCCCACATTAAGCCGCTC
>JAUPLK010000258.1 GCA_030836925.1 Pseudomonadota bacterium | reverse complement strand
GCGTACTCCATGATCAGCTCGATGACTCGCCCCGTGCTGTCGCCAGCCCAGTGTCCTGCCACGGCGATGCCGAAGTCGATGCCCGCCGTGATGCCGCCACCGGTGAGCCGATTGCGGTCGATGCAGATGCGCTCGTTGCTGGGCTCGGCGCCGAACTGCGCCAGTGCATCCCGGGCACCCCAATGCCCCGCAGCACGGTAGCCCCGCAGCAGTCCGGCAGCCCCCAGCAGCAGGGAACCGGTGCAAACGCTGCACACCCAGCGGGCGCGCGCACCGCGATCGGCAAGAAACGCGAGCGCCGCAACATCGCGCAGCAGATCGAGGGTGGGTTTCGCACCGCCGCCGACGAGCACGATCTCCGGATCCGTCCATGCGTCATCGAAGCCGTGGGTCGCCTGCACGCTGAGACCGCAGTCCGTCAGCACCGGTCCGGGTTTGTGCCACACATACTGGACTTCGTAGCCGGGCAGAAAGCTCCAGGCCTGAAGCGGACCGACCACGTCCAGCAGGGTCATGCCGGGATACACAAGGCTCATCACTTTCATGGCACCGTCCTCATGAGTCACTGCACCTGCTGCGCAGGGCATGGTTGCGTCACTTTCCGCGACCGCCTGCGTACGCACCCTGCTTGCGGGGGCTTTTAGGGTGTCGGGAGAGGGACTTCAACCCACACGATGTCGGTAACGAGGGTGCTCATTACCACGATTCCGACTGGCGTCGACCGCCGGTGTTCCGCCTGTCCTGCATGTGGTACTGGAGGCGGCCGAGCGAGTCTTGGCAACCTTCAGCGAATCAGCGCGCTGCACCTCGAGTGTATTTCCTAGAGCTGCAAACGAGTTATCCGCGTTCCGTTTAGCGTGAGGCCTGCCATCAATCCACGGTTCGACAGCACATAACCAATCACGGGCTGCTGTGCGGTATCCGTAGTCACCTGGGCATTTGCTCCAACCGAAATAACGGTTACGTTTGCATCGGCACCCACCGACCAGCCCTCGCTGTTCTGGAATCGAGCCAGCGCGTCGCTGGTCATGAACAGCAGAAATACGGCCGTGGATTGCGCGCCGGCCTGCAATCCCCACGAACCGCTCGTTGTGCGGTGAAAGCTGACTGTCTGGCGACCCGTGCGCAATACACCTTCGCCTGACGAGGCGCCGAAAACCAGTCCGGCTTCCAGCACGGATGGAAACACCAGTACGCCCTTGGCCGAGTTGACCAGTTGCTCCGAACCGTCGACCTGCCGGAACAGGTTGCTCAGGGCGGCGTCTGCATTGGCGTTGAGGGCTTTGCGCCGCGCATCCGGATCGCCGGACCCTGATCCGGTGGTAGAGCAACCGACGCTAAACGACACAACCACGAGCAAAACCCAGGCACAGATTTTTCTATTCATTACGCGAAGCTCCGCAATAGTCTATTGGTCAGAGGCAGAAAATTTAATGCCGCGAGTATACTGACTACCTGCGGGACCTGCTCAGCAGCAGATCCGGCCTTGGCATGTGTGATCGCTTCAATCGCTCGCTGCCCACTTGATCGCCTGCGGCAGCGATGAGCCCGGGGCGATGAGTGTGCGCCGCGTCAGCATCAGGCAGATTGCCGCTGGGGCGATGGCTGCCGCCAGGTGCTTGAGCGTGTGTCCGCTGACCACCTGACCCAGGTCCATCAGCTCCGTGTCGAAGGTTTCGAAGAACTTGCTCAGGAGATACCAGCCGAAAACCCAGTAAAGGTGGTTTCCGAGACTGTATCGGGAAGGCGTAACCACGGCCATCAACAACAGGATGGCCATCGAATAACCCTGCAGGATTCCGTAGGGCATGACGTTACCCGCGTTGGCACGTTCGGTCACCCTCCAGTAAACCACCGCAGCGGCTCCGAGCAGTAGCATCGGGAGCAGCAGGGCAAGTCCCGCACGCACGTTGATCCGATCGACGATCTGGCTGCAGACCAGTGCCATGAAAGCGATGGTCATGGGCAACCGGTCCCAGAACAGGGTTTCGTTGTCAGGAGCCAGGTGGTAGTAAGCAGAACCGGCTGCCGTCAGCAGCACTCCCACGAAGAAGACGACGTAGGGCCATCGTTCAATACTGTACTGAAAGCGCGCGTGCCGCCCTAACGAGAGCGAGAGGCCGGCAACGCCGACGAGGGCAAAGGCAATGTTGGAGGCCACATCCAGAAAGTTCTCGACCCCGAACATCTGCCGATCGTCGGCAAAGTCGTGGTAAGCGAGGGGTTGGGGCATGGCAGGAATCAGCCACGCGGCGACTGCCGCCAGTGCGCTGATGGCGATGACGATCCAGACGCCGCGTCGGTGCATGGAACCGCCTGCTGAAACCGGATGCTAGAAGTACCAGCGCAGGAAGAAAACCCAGCCGATCATCAGAAGGAGAAAGGCGAGGAGTTTGGGCCACATGGCCGCGAGGAACAGCCACCAGCTGAAGGGACGCCGGCCGACGAGCGATGCCGTGGTCTCGGTGGTCGTCTCCGGATGCCAGCCACACTCTACGAGTTGTTCCACACGCTTGGTCAGGGCAAGTTGCATCAGGCCTCTCCTGGGCTTGGGGTGGATGCAGGAGATGCTACCCTATTCCCGACGGTCGCATGCAGGCGTTTCAGGACACCATCAGCTCAATTCGTGGAAAAAGCTTTTCTTGCCCCTCTCTGGGTCATATGAAACGATCTGGCAAATAATTTTCCGGGTAGTCTCACAATCACCGAAGCGTAAAGCGGGGATCGCATCCATGCCCATCAACTCCGTCGCCCGGAGATTCGCCTCCTCTCCCTTTACAAATGCCCTCTGGGCGATTGCCGCCGTGACAACGCTCTCTTCCTGCCGGAGCGCTGACGAGGCGCCGACGCCGGAGGTGCGCCCCGTTCGCGTAATGACCATCGAGACCCGCGCGATCGGCGACACAGTCGCCCTCACTGGCACGGTGCAGGCCCAGACGGAAATCAACCAGTCATTCCGGATCGACGGCCGGTTGATCGAGCGTGCCGTGGACATCGGCGATGCCGTGCGGCCCGGCCAGCTGCTGGCGCGACTCGACCCGCAGAACGAAGAGAGCAGCCTGCAGGCGGTGCGCGCGCAGCTGGCGGCAGCGCAGGCACAACTGGTGGAAGCGCGCAACAACCATGCGCGCATGCGCGATCTGGTCGCCGAAGGCGCGGTGTCGCAGAGTGCGTTCGACCAGGCCGTGGCGTTCCTCCAGACGGCCGAGTCCCAGGTCGAGGCAGTGCAGGCGAACCTCAACCTCGCGCAGAACCGACTGAGTTACACGCGCCTGTTGTCCGACGTGTCGGGCGTGGTGACGGCGCGCGGAGCCGAGCCGGGCGAAGTGGTTGGCGCT
>JAUPLK010000257.1 GCA_030836925.1 Pseudomonadota bacterium | reverse complement strand
TCTTCGGTCCCGACCTCAAGGTGATCGAGTCCATCGGCCAGGAGATCGAGATGGCGGTGTCCCCGGTGCCGGGTACCCGGAGCGTCTTTGCCGAGAAGGTGGCCGGTGGGTTCTTCCTGGATTTCATCATCAAGCGGGACGAAATCGCCCGCTATGGGCTCACGGTGATGGACGTGGGTCGCATCATCGAGTCCGCCATCGGGGGCGAGAGCATCGCCACCACCATCGAGGGTCGCGAGCGGTACCCCATCAACGTGCGATACCTGCGGGAACTTCGCGATAGTCCCGACGAGCTGGGGCGTGTGCTGGTGTCGACACCGAGCGGCGCGCAGGTCCCGCTCGGTCAGCTTGCCGACCTCGAACTCGTCAGTGGCCCGGCCATGATCCGCGATGAGGGCGGCATGCTCGCCGGCTACGTCTATGTGGACATGACCGGACGCGATGTTGGCGGCTATGTGGAGGACCTCAAGCGTGCCGTGGCGGACCAGGTGAAGTTGCCGACTGGCTATACGATTGCGTGGTCCGGGCAGTACGAATTCATGGAGAGGGTTGCCAGGCGACTGCAGATTTTCATTCCCCTGACGCTGGCAATCATCTTCGTCCTGTTTTATTTCACGTTTCGCTCGATCGCCCAGACGCTCATGGTCATGCTGGGTGTGCCCCTGTCACTCGTCGGCGGGGTATGGCTCATGGTGTTTCTCGACTACAACATGAGTATCGCCGTGTGGGTGGGCATCATAGCCTTGGCGGGCGTGGCCGCCGAGACCAGTGCCGTGATGCTGGCGTACCTCAACGAGGCTTGCAAACGCCGCAAGGCGACCGGTCAGCTGAATTCATTGCCCGATTTGCTGGATACGGTTCATCAGGGCGCGCTGGAGCGGATCCGGCCGATGGCCATGGCAGGACTGGCGAACATCATCGGGCTGCTGCCCGTCATGTGGGCCACCGGGACTGGAGCAGATGTGATGAAGCGGCTCGCTGCGCCCATGGTGGGAGGAGTGCTATCAGCCATGCTGTTGACACTTCTGGTCATACCGGCGGTGTATGTGATCTGGCGATGGCAGGTGGAGGTCCGGCATGTCGTGTACACGCGCGGGCGTCCATCATCCTAGGTCCCTGCGATGTTGATGTGCATCCGTATGCAGTCGACCGGACAGACCGGTATGCACAGCTCGCAGCCGGTGCAGTCGGCAGCGATCACCGTATGCGTGAACTGTGCGGCACCGATGATCGCATCGACCGGGCACACCTCCACACAACGCGTGCAGCCGATGCACAGAGGCTCGTCGATGATGGCGATACCGGCCGCCGGATCGCCCGGCATGCGCGCGACGTTGCGCTTGTCGAGCAGTGCGGCGAGTGCACGCACGGTGCTTGCACCGCCCGGCGGGCACTGATCGATCTCCGCCGTGCCGAGCAGCAGGGCTTCGGCATAGGGCCGGCATCCCGGATAACCGCACTGCCCGCACTGGGTCTGTGGCAGGAGGGCGTTGATGCGCTCGATCTCCGCTGCATCATCGGGTTGCAACTGCGCTGACGCGCGCGCCAGCAACATGCCGATGACCAGGGCAAGTGCGACAAGCAGGCCGGCTCCCAGTGCCATCGGCGGTCAGACGCGGATCAGTCCGGCAAAACCCAGAAAGGCCAGCGACATCATGCCGGCCGTCACCAGCGCGATGGCCGGACCGCGGAAGGGCTGCGGTACCTCGGCGCTGTCCAGTCGCTCGCGCAGGCTGGCAAACAGCACCATCACCAGCGCAAAGCCGAGGCCGGCGCCCAGACCCATGGCCAGCGCTGCAGCGAGGCTGGCAGCCGTGCCGGCATTCAGCAGCGCCACGCCCAGCACGGCGCAGTTGGTGGTGATCAGCGGCAGGTACATGCCCAGCGAGCGATGCAGGAGCGCATGCCGTCGGCGGATCACCAGTTCGGCAAACTGCACCGTGCCGGCGATGAGCAGGATGAAGCTGATGATGCGCAGGTAGCCCAGATCGAGCGGGATCAGTATCCAGTGATCGAGCAGCCAGCTGAGTCCCGCCGTGACGGTCAGCACCGCGCCGGTTGCCAGCGACATGCCGGCCGCGCTGTCGAGCCGCGAGCTGGTGCCGAGCAGCGGGCAGAGGCCGAGAAACCGGACCAGTACGAAGTTGTTGACGGTCGCCGCGCCGACTGCGATGAGCAGCAGCTCGGTCATCAGCTCACGCGCATGCCTGCAGTCGCGCCGCTGTCGGGGCCGACCAGGAACAGCCCGGCATCGCCGCTCGCCGCCAGCACCATGCCCTCGGAAACACCGAAGCGCATCTTGCGCGGCTTGAGGTTGGCGACCAGGATCACCTGCCTGCCGACCAGGTCGGCCGGCGCATAGGCCGACTTGATGCCGGACAGCACCGTGCGCTGTTCGCTGCCGATGTCGAGCGTCATGCGCACCAGCTTGTCGGCACCTTCGACGGCTTCGGCCGCCAGTACGGTGGCGATGCGCAGATCGACTTTCTGGAAATCGGCCAGCTCGATCTCGGCTGCCGCATCGCTGGTGGTGGCCGGTGTTGCCGGTGCGGCGGCTTTTGCGGAAGTGTCCATTGAGCTTTTCACCATACGTGAGATCGCGTCCGGGTCAACCCGGACGAGCAGCGGTTGATAGGCGGCGATGCGCGTGCCGAGCAGAGGTTGCAGGCGCGTCGCCCAGTCCAGCAGGCCGCCGTTGAGGAAGGCCTCGGCCTGTGCGGCCACCCGCGGCAACACCGGTTTCAGGTAGACGGTCAGCAGCCGGAACAGGTTGAGTCCCTGGCTGCACACCGCCTGCACGCGTGGCAGATTGGCGGGGTCCTTGGCCAGTGCCCAGGGCTTGCAGTCGTCGATGTAGCGATTGGCCTCGTCGGCCAGCGCCATGGTCTCGCGCATGGCCCGGCCGTACTCGCGATTTTCATAGGCTTCGCCGATGCTGTTGCCGGCGTCGACGAAGCGCTGCTGCAGTTCGGGCGCATCGAGCGTGCCGGCAAGCTGGCCATCGAAGCGCTGGCTGATGAAGCCCGCGCAGCGGCTGGCGAGGTTGACGTACTTGCCGACCAGGTCGGCATTCACGCGGGCGACGAAGTCATCGAGGTTGAGGTCAATGTCATCCAGTCCGGCACCGAGCTTGAAGGCGTAGTAGTAGCGCAGGTGCTCGGGGTCGAGGTGCTGCAGCCAGGTGGCCGCGGCGATGAAGGTGCCGCGCGACTTCGACATCTTCTGGCCATTGACGGTCAGGAAGCCATGCACGTGCACCGCGCTCGGGCGCCGGAAGCCCGCGCCCTCGAGCAGCGCCGGCCAGAACAGCGTGTGGAAATACAGGATGTCCTTGCCGATG
>JAUPLK010000256.1 GCA_030836925.1 Pseudomonadota bacterium | reverse complement strand
CCGGCGCCATCCGGGCCATGGCCGTTCATCCGGGCGATATCGGTGCCACCACCGTGCCGGTGCCGGCTGCGGGCTGGTTGCTCGGGTCGGCGCTGGGGTTGATGGGGCTGGTTCGTCGCAAACAAGGCAAATAAGCCAAATAAGCCAAACCCGGCACCATTCCTCAAACCCGGCACCATTCCTCATTTTCCGGAATTATCGCGATGAAATGCATTCGAATTGCGCTGCTGCTCCATGCAGCGCTGCTTGCCAACCCGGCTGCTGCTGCCGTCATCAGCTGGAATGCGGCCGGTGGCCTGTTGCCTGATCAGGCGGGCCCCTGGGCACTCAGTGACGGCAGTACCGTTCATGATCCCGTGCTGAGCGCAGGCGTCCTGACGCTGACCACCGAGGCAGACTACAGCCGCCAGATGTACTACGGCATCAGTGATGCAGGCGTGGCATTTCCCGCCAGCGGCAGCTACTGGATCGAGGCGACGCTGAAGCTCGGCTACGGCGCAAGCGCCGCTGGCTGGTGGCGTGCGCCGGTTGTGGTTGGCATCGGCTTCGACAACGGCAATTTCGCCACGCTGGAGATTGCCAGCGATTCGATCTGGATCCGCAATGGCAACAACAGCATCTCCGCATCTGCCACGGTTGATACCGATGACATGTTTCACACCTACCGGCTCGAGGTTGACGGACAGGCAGATGGTGACCAGGTCAGGGCCTACCAGGATGGTGTCGAGTTGCTCGCCGCATCCAGCGTGTTCTACAACGGTGGTACCCGCAGTGCATTCTGGGGCGATGCGACCATCCTCAGTTACGGCAGCAGTGAATGGCTGGCGGTCAGCACCAACGTCGCCGTCGTTCCTGTACCGGCAGCAGCGTGGTTGATGGGTTCTGCAGTCGTGGCGCTGATGGGCGCAAGGCGACGCGGTACAGGCGCCTGCTCTGCTGGCGGGATCTGATTCCAAAAAAAAGCCCCCGGCAAGCGGGGGCTTTTCTCGAGCGGTGCGACTCGAGCAGAGGTCAGTCGGCAACACGCCGGCGCTTCAGTAAACCGAGACCACCCAGGGCACTGCCAAACAACCAGACGGCAGCTGGCACGGGAATGGCGGTCAGGTTGAGCACACCGGAGTAGCTGCCACCGAAGGCGCCCGTGGCATCACCGCGTATCTGCAGGACGTAGCTGCCGGGCCCAAGCAGGGTTGGATTCAGCACCGTGTAAGTGACATTGGCTGCGAGTACCTCTGCACCCCAGACCGCCAGGCAACCGCCGGGACAAGCGCCCAGCGCGCCGCCCGTATAACCCAGGGGCAACGCAAACAACCGCGATTGCAGGCCACTGATCTGCAGCGACCCGGGGATGCTGATGGACGAGGTTACGGAATTTGTTCCGGCACCCACCGGAATCGTGAAGATGAAATCGTCGTAGAAACCGAAACCGGTCGCTGCCGCCGGGGCAGTGAAATTCAGTGTGGGTGCGGCAAAGGTATTGCCGTAGAAATCCGAACCCGGTACCGGCAGGGCGGTGTTGGCGCCCGCACCGGTAGTCACATTGATGGAACCATTGAAGGTGGTTGAATAACTGACCGGCATCGCCTGAGCGCTACCGACATGGAACATGGATATCGCGACAAGCGCGGCCATCGGCAACCTGATATTTCTCACGCTTGTTCCCCACATGTTCGTTGCTGCTTTCCGGATACGCCGTCGAGGACGGGTCCCGGCTTTGTATTGGTTCAAGTCCAGACTAGACCATGTCTACATGGAAAAGCAAAGTGTTCTTTTTCACAGTCATCGGCTCTCCATCACTTGTCATAATGCAATTTGGGTCCTGAGCTGGACTCCAAAAGCAAACAGCAAGTTACGACTGATTTGCAGCAAGTCACACCAGCTCCAGCAACTCGATGATGTTGCCGTCGGGGTCGCGTCCGTAGCAGACGAAGCCGCCGTCCTGCGCCTGTGGCGGGGCGTGAAAGCGCATGCCGGCGGCCTGCAGTCGCTGGTACTCGTATTGACAGTCTTTTACCGCCAGGCAGATGTGCGTGATGCCGTGATCGCAGGCCGGCCGGTCGGGGTCGCCTGGCTGCGGTTTTGGCGAGCTGAACTCGAAGATCTCCAGGAAACTGTCGCCGAGCTTCAGCAGTACCGCGCGGGCGGCAGAGTCCTTGAGGCCGGTGAGCGCGTCGGCGGCGGCGATGCCGGCGGGCCAGCCGAACTCGCGCACCGTTTCACAACCGAGCAGCCCCTTGTAGAAGCGCAGCGCACGTTCCAGGTCGGGGGTGGAAATCGCAGCGTGGTGGAAGCCTTGCAGCATGGGCAGCACTCCTTCAGCCGGCTCTGGTGCGGGGCAAGCATATAATCATTCCGCTTTCCGGTTTCACTCACCTCGCAGAGGATGGATGTCATGAAGAGAGTGCTGCTGGCCCTTGCGGCTTCCCTGAGCGTGCTGCTGTTGTCCGGTTGCGGCTATAACGCGATCCAGAGCGGTGATGAGGGCGTCAAGGCGGCATGGGCCGAGGTGCTGAACCAGTATCAGCGGCGTTCCGACCTGATCCCGAATCTGGTGCGTACCGTGCAGGGATTTGCCCAGCAGGAACGCGAGGTGCTGATCCAGGTAACCGAGGCACGCTCGCGCGTGGGTGCCGTTCAGGCCACGCCGGAAACGCTCAACGACCCGCAGGCTTTCGAGAATTTCCAGGCCGCGCAGGGTGAGCTGAGCAGTGCACTGTCGCGCCTGCTGGTGGTGGTGGAGCGCTATCCGGAACTGAAGTCCGACCAGAATTTCCGCGACCTGCAGGCGCAGCTCGAGGGTACGGAAAACCGCATCACGGTGGCCCGCAACCGCTTCATCGAGGCCACGCGCGAGTACAACACGCTGGTGCGCTCCTTCCCCAGCAACCTCACTGCCATGCTGTTTGGTCACAAGATCAAGCCCAGCTTCACGGTGGCCAACGAGGCGGAGATCAGCAAGCCGCCCGAAGTGAACTTTGGCAAGCCGGACTGACGATCAGCCGGTCCTGACCGCGATGCACGGTGTCCTGCGTGCCGGACTGATGCTGGCGGTGCTGGCAGTGCTGGCAGTGCAGACTGCCTCCGCTGCGGTGCTGCCGGTGCCAGCGCTCAGCGGGCGGGTCGTGGACACCATCGGCCTGCTGTCCGCGCCACAGCAGTCGGCGCTGGAGGCGAGGCTCGCCGAACTCGAGGCCCGCAAGGGCAGCCAGATCGTCGTGCTGCTGGTGGGTACCACGCGGCCGGAAGCCATCGAGCAATACTCGCTGCGGGTCGTCGAGGCCTGGCGGCCGGGCCGCAAGGGCGTCGATGATGGCGTGCTGCTCATCGTTGCCCGCGACGATC
>JAUPLK010000048.1 GCA_030836925.1 Pseudomonadota bacterium | reverse complement strand
CACGGGATAGGTGCCACCCGCCTGCACATTGGCCGCACCGCAGACGATCTGCAGCGGCGCGCCGCCCGCATCCACACGACAAACCCGCAGCCGATCGGCATTCGGATGCGGCTTGACCTCCAGCACACGAGCGACAATCACACCCGGCAAGGGTGGCGCTGCCGGCTCGAGGCTCTCGACCTCCAGGCCCTGCATGGTGAGTTGATGCACGAGCGTGGCCGTGTCACCCGCCGGATTGGCATACTCACGCAACCACTGTTCGCTGAACTTCACGACGGGCCCATCAGTTGAACTGGCGCAGGAAGCGCAAGTCGTTTTCAAACAGCAGACGGATATCGTCTATGCCGTACTTGAGCATCGCCAGACGCTCGACGCCCATGCCGAAGGCATAACCGGTGTATTTCTCCGCGTCGATGCCGGCATTGGCGAGCACCTTCGGATGCACCATCCCGCAGCCGAGCACTTCCAGCCAGCGTCCCGATTCGGAAAGCACATCGACTTCCGCCGACGGCTCGGTGAAGGGAAAGTACGAGGGCCGGAAACGCAGCGTGGCGGGACGCTCGAAAAAGCGCTCGATGAACTCGTGCAGGATCGCCTTCAGGTTGGCGAAACTCACCCCGGTATCCACGACCAGGCCCTCGACCTGGTGAAACATCGGCGTATGCGTCATGTCTGAATCGCAGCGATAGACCCGGCCCGGCGCGATCAGGCGCAGCGGTGCGCCCCGCTCCAGCATCGTGCGGATCTGCACCGGCGAGGTATGCGTGCGCAGCAGCTTGCCGGAGGGCAGATAGAAGGTGTCGTGCATCGCGCGCGCCGGATGGTCTTCCGGAATGTTCAGCGCGGTGAAGTTGTGGAAGTCATCCTCGACTTCCGGCCCCTCGCTGACGGAAAAGCCCGCGGCAGCAAAGATCGCCTCGATACGCTGCAAAGTCTGCGTGACCGGATGCAGGCCACCGGCCTGCTGACCACGACCCGGCAGGCTCACGTCGACGGCATCGGCCGCCAGTGCAGCACGCAGCGCTTCCGCTTCGAAAACCGAGCGGCGCTCGTTCAGTTCGTTTTCCAGCGCATCGCGGGCGGTGTTGATCACCTGACCGGCCGCACGCCGCTCGGCATCCGGCAGGCCACCGAGCTGCTTGAGCTGGGCTGTCAGTTCGCCCTTCTTGCCCAGGTAGCGCACACGCACGGCATCAAGCTGTGCGAGATCTACCGCAGCGCTGAGTTCCGCCCTGGCACGCGCCAACAGCGACTCGATGTCATGCATGGGAACAGACCCGGGCAGAAGCCGGGCCCGGGCAGGTACTTACCGGCTCCGGGCCCCTGGACATCGCTGCTCAGGCTGCAGCGCCGAGACTGGCCTTGGCCTTTTCAGCCAGGGCACCAAAGGCAGCAGCATCATGTACAGCGAGGTCGGCGAGCATCTTGCGATCCACTTCGATGCCGGCCTTGAGCAGGCCGTTCATGAAGCGGCTGTAGGAAAGACCGTGCAGACGGGCCGCGGCATTGATGCGCGTGATCCACAGTGCGCGAAACTCGCGCTTGCGCACCCGACGGTCGCGGAAGGCATATTGTCCGGCCTTGATGACGGCCTGCTTGGCCGTCTTGTACAACTTGCTCCGGGCCTGGGACATGCCCTTGGCCTTCTTGAGCATCTTCTTGTGACGGGCCTTGACCGTCACGCCACGTTTTACGCGTGCCATGAGTCAGTCCTCCTCAGGTGTAGGGCAGCATTTTCCGGACGGCGGGCACGTCGCATTCGGCGATCTGGTTCATGGCACCCAGCTGGCGCTTACGCTTCGAGCTTTTCTTCGTCAGGATATGGTTGAGGTGGGACTGCGCGCTCTTGTAGCCGTTCGCAGTGGCCCTGAAGCGCTTGGCAGCGCCCCGGTTGGTCTTCATCTTGGGCATCGTCGTCTCCTGTAGCCTGAACCGAACCGGGATTGGCCGGGGCAGGCGGGTTCCGGTATCACCGACAGCGGAATTGCTGGCGGCAACAGCCGTCACTCACTTGTAATTGCCGTCACTCACTTCTTCTTGGGTGCAATGACCATGACCATTTGCCGGCCTTCCAGCCGGGGAAACTGTTCAACGGTCCCGATGGCCTCAAGATCCTGTCGGACCTTCTGCAGGAGCTGCACGCCGATCTCCTGATGAGCCATCTCACGGCCACGGAAACGCAGGGTCACCTTGGCCTTGTCTCCCGCCTCGAGGAACCGGATGAGATTACGCATCTTGATGTCGTAATCACCCTTGTCGGTTCCCGGACGAAACTTTATTTCCTTTACCTGGATCTGCTTCTGCTTGCGCTTCGCTGCGTGGGCTTTCTTGTTCGCTTCGAACAGGAACTTGCCAAAATCCATGATCCGGCAAACGGGCGGTACCGCAGTCGGTGATATCTCGACCAGATCCATTGCCGATGCAGCTGCCAACTGCAAAGCAGCCTCGCGGGACAGCACGCCAACCTGCTCGCCATCACTGCCGATGACGCGAATCTCTCGGGCATCGATCTCCTCGTTCCGGCGCACTCGTTTATTCGCAGCGATACGTCAATCCTCCATTAAATTACGGCCGCGGCTCGCGATCTCGGCTGCAAGACGCTGGACCAGCTGCTCAAGAGGCATGCTGCCCAGGTCCTTGCCGCTTCGCGTGCGCACGGCCACTTCATTGTTTTGCGCTTCACGGTCCCCGACCACGATCAGGTAGGGAACCCGCTGCAGGGTATGCTCGCGAATCTTAAAGCCAATCTTCTCATTCCTCAAGTCCACTGCCGCCCGAACACCCTGATTTTTCAGGATTTCCTGTATGGACCCGGCAAACTCGGCCTGCCGGTCAGTGATATTCAGGATCGCGACCTGCACCGGCGCCAGCCAGGTCGGCAGGCGGCCGGCATGGTGCTCCAGCAAAATGCCGCAAAAACGCTCGAGGGAACCGAACATGGCCCTGTGCAGCATGACCGGGGTCCGGCGCTGGCTGTCGTCGCCCACATAGGAGGCACCGAGCCGTTCCGGCATGTTGAAGTCGACCTGCAGGGTGCCGCACTGCCAGTCGCGACCGATCGCATCGCGCAGCACGAATTCGAGCTTGGGGCCATAGAAGGCACCCTCCCCCGGGTTGTACTCCAGCTCGAGGCCCGCAGCCTCCGCAGCCGAACGCAGCGCAGCCTCCGCGCGATCCCAGATCGCATCGCTGCCGACGCGCTTTTCCGGACGGTCGGAAAACTTGATGCGGATATCGTCAAAACCGAAGTCGCGATAGATACCGAGGATCAGATCGGTGATCGCCACCGACTCTGCCGTGATCTGGTCTTCGGTGCAGAACACATGGGCGTCGTCCTGGGTAAAGGCACGCACGCGCATCAGGCCATGCAGTGCACCCGAGGGCTCATAACGGTGTACCTTGCCGAACTCGCAGAAACGCAGCGGCAGATCGCGGTAACTGCGCAGGCCCTGGTTGAAGACCTGGATATGCCCGGGGCAGTTCATCGGCTTGATCGCATAGACGCGCTCATCAGGCGTCTGCGTCAGGAACATGTTTTCGCCGAACTTCTCCAGGTGCCCTGATCGCGCCCAGAGTTCGCGGTCGAGAATCTCCGGTGTGTTGACCTCCTGGTAACCGGCAGTGCGCTGCGTGTCGCGCATGTAGCCGATCAACTGCTGGAACAGCGTCCAGCCTTTGGGATGCCAGAACACCGCACCCGGCGATTCTTCCTGGAAGTGGAACAGGTCGAGTTCGCGGCCCAGCTTGCGGTGGTCGCGCTTCTCGGCTTCTTCGAGCCGCAGCAGGTAGGCCTTCAACGCGGCCTCGTCCTGCCAGGCCGTGCCGTAGATCCGCTGCAGCATTTCGTTGCGCGAATCGCCGCGCCAGTAGGCACCGGCCAGCTTGGTCAGCTTGAAGGCCTTGAGGCGCCCGGTGGACGGCACGTGCGGACCGCGACACAGATCGACCCAGTCGCCCTGCCCGTACAGGCTGATGTCCTGCCCGGCCGGAATGCTGGCGATGATCTCGGCCTTGTAGTGCTCGCCGATGCCCTTGAAGTAGGCGACCGCCTCGTCGCGGCCCATCAGCCGGCGCTCGACCGGCAGATCCTTGCTGACCAGTTCCTTCATGCGCACTTCGATGGCGGCGATGTCTTCGGGCGTGAAGGGCCGCTTGAAGGCGAAGTCGTAATAGAAACCGTCCTCGATGACCGGACCGATGGTCACCTGCGCATCGGGAAACAGGGACTGCACCGCCTGCGCCAGCAGATGGGCGGTCGAGTGCCGGATGATCTCCAGGCCGGCAGGATCCTTCGGCGTGACGATGGACAGCCGGGCATCCGCCTCGATGACATGGGAGGTATCGACGAGCTGGTCGTCGACCCGTCCGGCGAGCGCCGCCCGCGCGAGACCCGCACCAATGGACGAGGCCACCTCGGCAACCGAAACCGGGCGATCAAACGCCTTCTGACTGCCGTCAGGCAGGGTAATGACGGGCATGGGTGAACTTGTCCGGAAAGTTGGTAGGCGCGAGAGGAGTTGAACCTCCGACCCCTTCCATGTCAAGGAAGTGCTCTAACCACTGAGCTACGCGCCTGTCGCATCTGCCGGAAACGGCTCAAGCCGCATCCCGACCGGGCGCCACGATACCGAATGGCACGCGCACATGGCAAGGCAGAACTAGCCGGTCTTGCGCTCCGGCAGACCAAAGCCGATGCGCCGCAGCTCCTGGATCTGGTCCCGCAGCTGTGCCGCAGCCTCGAATTCGAGGTTCCGGGCATGACTGAACATCTGCTTTTCCAGCCGGGCGATCTGCTTCATCAGCTGCTCGGGGCTGAGATTCCGGTACTCGCTGCGCGCTTCGGCAACGCGCCGCGCACCCCGCGGCAGCTCGCTGCGCGCGCCGTCCATCACATCCCGGACCTGCTTGACGATGCTGCGGGGCTGTATGCCGTGCAGTTTGTTGAACTCGATCTGCTTCCGGCGCCGCCGGTCGGTCTCGGCAATCGCCCGCTGCATGGAACCGGTGACCCGGTCGGCATACATGATGGCCATGCCGTTTAGGTTGCGCGCCGCGCGGCCCACGGTCTGGATCAGCGAGCCCTCGGAACGCAGGAAGCCCTCCCGGTCCGCATCGAGGATGGCCACCAGCGAGACCTCCGGCAGATCGAGCCCTTCGCGCAGCAGGTTGATGCCGACCAGCACATCGAAGGCACCGAGACGCAGGTCGCGGATGATCTCGCTGCGCTCCACCGTTTCCACATCCGAGTGCAGGTAGCGCACCCGCACGCCGTGTTCCTGCAGATAGTCGGTGAGATCCTCCGCCATGCGCTTGGTGAGCGTGGTGATCAGCACCCGCTCCTGCCGCTCCACCCGCACCCGGATCTCCGACAGCACGTCGTCAACCTGGGTGGCAACCGGACGCACCTCGATCGGCGGATCGGTGAGCCCGGTGGGACGCACCACCTGCTCGACGATCGCATCGGAGCGTTCCCGCTCATAGGGCCCGGGCGTGGCCGAGACGTAGATGGTCTGTGGCGACAGTGCCTCGAATTCATCGAAACGCAGCGGCCGGTTGTCGAGCGCCGAGGGCAGACGGAAACCGTATTCGACCAGCGTTTCCTTGCGGGAACGATCGCCGCGGTACATGCCGCCGAGCTGCGGCACGGTCACATGACTCTCGTCGATGATCAGCAAGGCATCGTCGGGGAGGTAATCGAACAGGCAGGGCGGCGGCTCGCCAGGCTGGCGGCCGGACAGATAGCGACTGTAGTTCTCGATACCGCTGCAGAACCCGAGTTCGGCCATCATCTCCACGTCATACAGGGTGCGCTGTTCCAGCCGCTGGGCCTCGACCAGCTTGTTGGCCCGCCGCAGTTCGTCCAGGCGCAGTACCAGGTCCTGCTTGATGGAATCGACCGCCTTGAGCACCACTTCGCGCGGCGTCGCATAGTGCGTTTTCGGAAAGATCGTCAGGCGCGGAACACTGCGCAGTACCTCGCCGGTCAGCGGATCGAAATACGCGAGGTTCTCGATCTGGTCATCGAAGAGCGTGACGCGGACTGCTTCGCGCTCCGATTCCGCCGGAAAGATGTCGATGGTCTCGCCGCGCGCCCGGTAAGTACCGTTGCCCAGCTGCATGTCGTTGCGCGTGTACTGGAGCTCGGCGAGACGCCGCAGCAGTTCGCGGTCCGGCATGCGGTGTCCACGGGACAGATGCAGGATCATCGAAAAGTAGGCCTCGGGATCGCCGAGACCATAAATCGAGGACACCGTTGCCACGATGATGCAGTCGCGGCGCTCGAGCAGCGCCTTGGTGGCGGACAGGCGCATCTGCTCGATATGCGCATTGATGGCCGCGTCCTTCTCGATGTAGGTATCCGAGGAAGGCACGTAGGCTTCCGGCTGGTAGTAGTCGTAATAGGAAACGAAGTATTCGACGCGGTTGTCGGGGAAGTACTCGCACATCTCGCCATAAAGCTGTGCGGCCAGCGTCTTGTTCGGCGCCAGGATCATCGTCGGACACTGCCGGTCCTCGATGACGCTGGCCATCGTGAAGGTCTTGCCCGAACCCGTCACCCCGAGCAGGGTCTGGCGCGCCAGGCCATTCTGGAGTCCGGCACACAGGTCCCGGATGGCGGCCGGCTGGTCGCCTGCCGGGGAATAGTCAGCGACGAGCCTCATGCGGTCCATTGCGTCATGCTGCCTGTTGGTTGCGGCCGGTGAATCCCTTAATATCTGCAGCCCTCCCGATCAGCGAATACAGCAAGGAAATCACGGTGAGTCTAGCAGTTTCCCAACGTTGCCAGCGCGTCAAACCCTCGCCAACCATGGCCGTCGCAGCAGCGGCCGCCGAATTGCGTGCCAAGGGCCACGACGTCATCGACCTCGGCGCTGGCGAGCCGGATTTCGACACCCCCGAACACATCCGTGCGGCCGGCATTGCCGCAATCCAGAACGGCCAGACGCGTTACACGCAGGTCGAAGGCACCCCGGCCCTGAAGAACGCCATCATCGAAAAGTACCGGCGCGAGAACAACCTGGTCTATGCACCGGACCAGATCGTCGTTTCCAGCGGCGCCAAGCAGACCTGCTACAACGTCTGTGGCGCGGTACTCAATCCCGGCGATGAAGCCATCGTGCCTGCCCCCTACTGGGTCTCCTATCCGGACATGATCAAGCTGGCTGATGCCGAGCCCGTAATCGTTGCTGCCATGCTGGAAGACGGCTTCAAGATCAACCCGCGTGCCCTGGAGGCGGCCATCACGCCACGCACCCGGCTGATCTTTCTCAACAGCCCGTCCAACCCGACCGGTGCCGCCTATACCCGCAGCGAGCTGCAGGCACTGGGTGCAGTACTCGAAAAGTACCCGTCGATCGTGATCGCAGCCGACGACATGTACGAGCACATCTACTGGGCGGATGAACCCTTTGTCAGCTTCGCCGAAGCCTGCCCGAACCTCTACGACCGGACGGTAACCATCAACGGTGTCTCCAAGGCCTATGCGATGACCGGCTGGCGCATCGGTTATGCCGGTGGCCCCAAGACCATCATCGCGGCGATGAAGAAGATCCAGAGCCAGAGCACCTCGAATCCCTGCAGCATTTCACAGGCGGCGAGCGTTGCTGCACTCAACGGCGACCAGTCCTGCGTGCGGGAGATGACCAAGGCGTTTCGCGCCCGGCACGACTACCTCGTGGCGGCACTCAACGAGATCCCCGGATTCAGGTGCCTGCGCTCGGCGGGCACTTTCTATGCCTTCCCGAATGTCAGCGAGGCCATCCAGGCCAAGGGCCTGAAGGATGACCTGGAACTTGCCAGCCTGCTGCTCAAGGAAGCAGAAGTCGCCGTCGTGCCGGGCTCTGCCTTCGGCGCAGCCGGCTATATCAGGCTCTCGTTTGCCTGCAGCCTGGATACCTTGAAGGAGACCATCCGGCGCCTGCGGCGTGTGATCGGCTGAGGCAAAACACCGATCTGCAGCTGGATCCTTGACTTGCTACAGCGCCTTCCGGGAAAATCCCGCGCGCTTCAGGGCTTTTATCGCTTCCCCGGTAGCTCAGTGGTAGAGCAACCGGCTGTTAACCGGTTGGTCGCTGGTTCGAATCCGGCCCGGGGAGCCAACTCTTCAGCCCACACTCAGCGCAGTGTCTTCAGGTGCGCACTCAGCGGCCCCTGCAGGGCCGGATCAGCCAGGGCGTAATCCACCGTCGCCTGCACATAGCCAAGCTTGCTGCCGCAATCGTAGCGCTGGCCGGCAAATGGCAACGCATAGACCGGATCCGTGCCGAGCAGGCGTGCGATACCGTCGGTCAACTGTATCTCGCCACCGGCGCCGCGCCCGGTTGACTCCAGGATGTCGAAGATCCGCGGTGCCAGCAGATAACGGCCCACCACCGCCAGCCGCGAGGGTGCGACTTCCGGTGCAGGCTTTTCGACGATCTGCTGCAACCGGTTGTTGCCGTCGACGGCCACGATGCCGTAATCGCGCGTCCGGCCCGGTGGCACCTCCTGCACGGCGATCACGCTCGATCCATGTGCTTCGTAATGGGCACGCAGTTGTGCAAGACAGCCTGTC
>JAUPLK010000255.1 GCA_030836925.1 Pseudomonadota bacterium | reverse complement strand
TTCGACCGCCAGCGCGCCACCCGTGGAAAAGCCGACGATGTAGAGGGGCTGGCCGGGAGCCAGACGCGCCGCCAGATGACGGGCACCGATGCGCGTTGCTGCCGCCCAGTCCTGCCAACGGGTATGGATCAGTCCAGCCGGAGCCGTACCATGGCCGGGGAGGCGCAATGCCAGCACATCGAAGCCGCGCGCATGCAACTGGCCAGCCAGCGCCCGCATGGAATAAGGCGAATCGCTGGCACCATGCAGAAGCAGGGCGGCTGCCACGGGCTGCGGCGCGCGCAGCTCCATGGTGCGGTTCCAGTCGGGTCGCAGCGCACGTGGGTCGACGATGCTGCCGGCCGCATAGCGATTGATCGTCCGCTCGCCGGCAACCGGGACGCGCGCGTAGACCTTCCGGTCGAGCTGGGCGAACACCGCCTCCTCGTGGCGCAGGTAATCCTCGAGCTTGCGCTCCTCACCCGAATCGCGCGTGCTGAACTCGGCATCCAGATGCGCAAGATGCCAGGGCTCCAGTGGCAGCCGGTCGCGCATCGCCTGCACGTAAAACCCCACGCCGAGCAGCACCATGCTCAGCGCTCCGGCAAGAAACCACAGGCCACGCGTCAACCAGCTTTTCATCTGCGTATGCTCATCGGCGCCGGGGCCCCCGCAGCAGCTTCTGGAACGGGTTTGCCGGCGCGCTGGATTCGCCCGCCAGTCGTTCTGCGGCCACCAGCGCGGCCGCGCAGGGATCTTTCTCGCGAAACAGCCGCTCCCAGGTGCCTTTGGCCACCAGCGACAGCCCGCCCGTGAGCACGGCGGCAGTACTGCTGAACAGCGCACCCTTCGGATCGACCGCCAGCACGGGCTGCATCAGGGTACCGCCTATCTTGATGTAGGGATTGATGATCTCGCCCAGATTGATGTCCAGCCGCTCAGCTGGCTGGGTCTTGAGATAGAACTCCATCTTTTCAGTGGCGAGGTCAATCGTGCCATGACTGATGACGCTTGCATCTTCCATTTGTACCGCAAGCAGGGGCGCGGTGCGGAGCTGGCCCTCGGTGGCCGTCGCCACGACGCTCAGGCATTTGATGCGCGTGGTACCCCGATCGCGCTGCTGCGGGAGGACCAGCGCGCGCAACTGCTGGCGCAGATTGCTGAACAGCTTGCTGGTACTGGCCGAGGGCAGCTCCCCCGCCCCGGCAACCAGCTGCAGGCGTCCGTTCATCGTGCGCGCCACCTGGTCGAGGCTTTCGCCTTGCGCCGTAAAACGCAGCTCGAAATCCGCGCGTGGCCGCTGCGCACGCCGCTCCGGCGTTTCATCCGCGATGCCCAGGGGCATGCGGGTACCGATCGCATCAACCTGCCATGCCCGGCCCCGCGACTCACGACGCAAGCTGCCGCGCACGGCGACGCCGGAATCCGGGGCCATGCGCAGGTCAAGGGCATCCAGGGCAAGGTTGCCGCGATCGAGACGCGCCCGAAGGCGCAGGTCCTTGTAGTCCCTGTTGACGAGCAGCACGCGCCCGGCGCGGATGTCCACGCTGCCATCAAAGGCGTCGAGCATGTCGAGCGGCAACGCTTTGTCCGGGATCAAACGCGTGGCCGCGGTTGTCTTGCCGGTCGATGGGCTGGCGCGCATAGCGTCGATAAAGGGGCCAAGGTCGAGCAGTTTCGACTCGAAGGCGAGGTCGAGGAGCGGACGCTCGCGCTTGTCGAACCGGGCCGAGCCCCTGAAATCGGTGGCACCGAACTGGCCAGCCATCTGGTCGAAGCGGAAGGCCGTTGGTATTCCGGACAACTGCGCAGAAAACGCGAGAGGCTGCGCCGGCAGCTTCACGCCGAATACCTGGCCGGCAGCGGCAAGATTTGCAGAGCGCGCCTCGACGCTGAGCGCTGCACGCAGCAGGTCGGCATCGCGGACCAGCCTGCCACTGGCTGTGATGCTGCCGGCGGCAGACGTCAACTGTGCTGCGCTGATGTCCCAGTTGCCAGCATCCGCGACACCACGCAATTCGAGCTCAAAGTCACCGCCCCGTTTTCCCGCTGCGCCGGCTTGCGGCAGCAGGCCTGAGATATCCGGCCCCTGCAGCTGCAGGTCAAAACGGCCGCGTACGGTTTCGAGGGGCAAGGCGAGGCTGGCATCCACACGGCCGTTGGCACCACCGGCCGCAAACCGCAGCTTGCGCAACTCGATTCGCTGCGCGCCAAGAAGCAGGCCACCCTCCAGGCGGAATGCGCCGGCCGGCCACGGCCACGCCGGCAACAGCGTTGCGAAAGCGGCCAGGCGTGGCCCTTCGACGGCGACCACGATGTCGGTGTCGCGCATGAAGCGGTCACCCACGCGACCGCGCAGCGTGAAACTCGCGCCTGCCAGCTGACCGCGAACTTCGTCGAAACGGGATGCCGCCGGCAAGCGGCGCAGCCGTCCCTGCACCTGATAAGGACCTCCCGGCAGATCGCTGCGCCCGGCCAGCGCAGCAAGATCCCGCAGGTTTTGGCCCTTGAGGCTGAAGCGCAGATCGGTATCGCGACCGAGCGGTACCTTGCCGACTTGGCCTGACCAGGCGAATGCGTTATCTGCCACCTTCAACATGCTGTCACGAAAATCCAGGCTCGCCGCCTGCAGCTCGAACTCTCCCGCCGCGGAAAATTGCGCATCGGGCAATCCCGCGAAGTCGGCTGCACGGCCGACGCGCGCGAGGCTCGGACCCGCGGCTTCGAAGCTGAGCCGGGTACCTTGCCAGTCGGCCTTCGGGCTGAGATCACCGGACAGGCTGAAGCTGCCGAGTGCCGTCGTCGCGTCGATTTCCAGCCGGTCGGCACCCGCCGGCGACCGGTACACGCGCCCGGCAAGCTTGAAGGGCCCCTCGGCGAGACCGGGCAGTCGCAGCAGCTCGCGAAAACGCGCCACATCCGAGCCCTCGAGACGAAAATCAACTTCGCTGCCCTCGAGCTTGCCGATGCGCTCGAACTCGCCTTTCAGTTCGAAACGGCTGTCGGGCAGTTCCAGCAACCCATCGCGGATGCGCAGACGCTCACCCTGGCGGTCAACGACCAGCTGCAGGTCGAAGGGCGTACGCGGCAGGCGGTTCACGCCGACCAGGCCACCGACCAGACTGACATCGGGGCCGCTTGCCTCGAGCTCAAAGGCGAGATCCTGCAGCGTCAGCGGTGCATCGAGCCGGCCACTGGCCTTGACCCGGAATGCGCCGATGTCGCCACTGAGGGTGGCAGCCAGACCGCGACCGTTCTTGCGCGGGACCACGCTGGCATCGAGCCGCAGCGGGCCGGCACCCAGATCGCGGACGGCAAACCGGTTGGCGAGGTAGCGGGCGTCGGGACCGCGGAGCGTCAACAGCAGCCGGG
>JAUPLK010000254.1 GCA_030836925.1 Pseudomonadota bacterium | reverse complement strand
GACAACTGGCAAACAGATCGAGCGACGGTTCACGCACAGTCGTTTTGACACCAAGCAAGCCCAGAACGGAATGGAACAGGTGATCATGGGCAACCGCGGCACTTGCCCCTGCCTTCAGACAGTTCTCATCAACACCCGTACTTTCCAGCATTCCATCTGACAGCCACATCAGCATCGGCACCTCGCGCTGTACGGCAGGCGCAATGGCGTACGGCAGACCGTGCAGGTACATGCCGTTCTCACCCAGCGACTCGCCGTGGTCGGAAACGTAGATCAGCGCCGTGTCACGATCCGCGAGGCCGTGCAGATAATCGACCATCGCCGCCAGTACATGATCGGTGTAGAGGATCGCGTTGTCGTAGGCGTTGACTATCTCGGCATCGGCACAGGCACTGAGTTCTGCATTGTCACAGGTGGGTCTGAAGCGCCGGAATTTGTCCGGATAGCGCCGGTAATAGGCAGGACCGTGGTTGCCGAGCAGATGCAGGACCACCACCAGATCGCCCGGCTCGACGGCGACCGCAGCCAGCCGGGTCAGCAATATGGCATCCAGGCAGCGCTCGCCATCACACAGCACGGGATCCGCATCACCGGCAATACGCTCCGTGGGCAGGCCATCGCAAACACCCTTGCAACCCGACTGGTTATCCAGCCAGTGCACCTTGAACCCGACCCGGTCGAGCACATGCAGCAGCGACTGTTGCCGATGGATACGCGCCTCATCGTAATCACGACGGCCCACCGCCGAGAACATGCATGGCAATGAAACCTCGGTGCTCGTTCCGCAGGCCTGCACGCGCGGCCAGGTCACGAGATCCAGGCGACGCAGTTCCGGTGTGGTATCGCGCGCGTAACCGCTGAGGCCGAAATTTGCCGAGCGCACCGTCTCGCCGATGGCCAGCACCAGCAGCTTCGGCCGCCGACCGGTGACTACTTCCAGCACACGACTGGCATCTGCAGCAATCACCTCGCGTGGACCGGTCGGGGCTGCCAGCTCGCTGCGCGCCAACCGAAAGCCTGCAGACAGGTAATTGGCAGGCGTGATCAGATTGCGGGCTTCGCGATGATTGCGTATCAGCGAAGACACGGCACGAGACTGGGGGAATATCACCAGCGCCGTAAGTGCCAGAGCTGCCGCAATCGTCATCAGGCGCATGCCCAGCGCCCGCGACAGGGGACGCGGCATGATCTGGATACGGCTCAGCAACAACAGGGGCAAGCCGGCGTAGAGCAGCAGATGCAGTCCGAGGGCGGGAGTCAGCAGCTCATGGGCTTCGGGCCAGTCGGTATGCAGAATGTTCTGCAGCATCTCGGTGTTGATGTACACCGAGTAGCGATCCATGTAGTAAGTGGCGAAGGCCGTAACTACAAACAGGACCGCCAGTACCGGCCGAACGGTCCGGCGGGTCAGCAACAGGGCCAGTACCGCAAACTGCAGCGCAGTGACAGCAATCAGCAGTCCCGCAAACAGCAGCAGGTCATGGAGCCCGGGCAAAGCCTGCGTCAACTGAACAGCAGGTGCCAGAAGGCGTGGTTATAGAAGGCTGTAAACGCAAGGGTGGCAAGGCCTATCAGCGTCTCTGCGGCAACCACCGGACGCCATGTTGCCAACCGTCGCCAGGCCTGCTGCAGGAAAGAACCACCCGACAGCGCTGTGGCGGCAACATCAGGGGTGGATGCGGGCAAAAACCGGCCATGCATGGTATCCATGCCGATTGGACGGTTGACGGCGGGAAATCAATCGGAGCGGCAAAAGCCCAATAAGCCAAATAAGCCAAACCCGGCACCGTCATGGCGGAGCAGTTTGGGCACTTTGAGCTGATTGGCGTTCACTCCACCCGCGCCCTGGCCCTGCAAGGCCAGCAGTTGCGCAAAACTTCCCGGCGGCAGGAGACGCAGCTCGAGCGCAGCGAGGCGTCCGTTGTCACGGCCCAGCGTTGCGTAGGCGAGGTTCTCCTGGGTGAGCAGCACATCGAGACGGTCGGCCATCGCTTCCGCATCGACCGGCGGTGCACGGCCGTCGAGTTCCACATAGACGATGTAGCGGTACGGCACGCGGCTGATGTCGCCGTACAGACTGAAGTCAACCAGAGCTGACTGCAGGCCGGGGGTCTCTTCGATCAGCCGCGCGAAGGCATTGCGCAGGTGCTGCTCGGTGGTCTTCTCGCCGACCAGGTCCAGCACATTGCCGCGCCGGTAGTCGAACTCGAACACCGGCGTCCGGCCCTCGAAGCCGGCGATGCGGACCACGTCGCCGAGTCGATAGCGATACAGGCCGGCATGGTTGCTGATCACGAGTTCGTAGCTTTCCCCCTCCCGTACTGCATCCATGCGCACGCAGCGCGGCCGGGGTGCATCCAGCTCACTGACCGGCAGGAATTCGAAATGCACGGCACCCAGCGCCAGGGCGTAGCGCTCCGGCGCGTCGCGCCACAGGTTGATGCCGATCATGCCCTCGGTCGCACCGAAGCAGGTGGTGTAGATGGCAGGGCCGGGTCCGGCCAGCGCACGCAATGCCGGCAGGCTCACCGCAAATGGCCCGCTGACCACCGAACTCAGCACCCGCAGCGCGGGCCAGAGGCGCAGCATGCGGCCGGCAGAATCCCTCGCCAGTTCGCGTTCGATATCCCCGGCACGTTGCGGATCCGGTTTGAGTGCAGCGGCAAGCATCGCCCGCTCCGCAGTACTCAGCACGAGGTCGGCCGACAGGCTGTCGGTGGCGATATCGCGCACGAGTTCCGCACCACGCCGTTCGATGAGCGCCATCCAGTTGACGATATGACTGCAATAGATCGCCTCTATGCAGCCGAGATCCGGGGCGCGCAAGGCGAACAGCGCATGCAGGTAGAGCGCCGTGGGGTGGTCCTGCACGCCGAGTACCGCGGTGGGGAACACCCAGAACGGCGGGGCGATCGACAGCATGCGCCGCAGCCCTGCTCCGCTGGGATTGCCCACCGGTATGCCAGCAGCCGTCTGCCGACCCGGACGACTGGCCACCATCAGCGTCGTGGTTGGCTGCCGGAAACCCAGCCCGGGCACACACACGGCCCGTGCTGCGGGAATCAACAGGGCAATGACTTTCAGTGCCGCATTCTGCTGTCGCCAGGTGACCGGAAACAGCTTCGGGTCGCCGGTGGTACCGGAGCTGCTGACGAAGAGTCGCGGACGACCGGGAAACAGGATACCGGGGTCACCGCTGGCCATGCGCGCGATGTCGGACCGGAAGCTATCGTATTCCGCAACCGGCAGCCGTTCGGCCCAGGCGACCTCGATGTCAGGCTCACGCAGCAAGTCGACAAAGCGGTGTCGTCGACCGAACTCGCTGTCGGCTTGCCGACGGAGAATCCTGCGCAGC
>JAUPLK010000253.1 GCA_030836925.1 Pseudomonadota bacterium | reverse complement strand
GACATTGGTGGCATAGCCCGCCGAATCTGCCGGGAAGTTGCGGCTCTGGCCGACCTCGTTGTCGGGCGGCGCCACCAGCTGGATCTGGCGTGTGCCGCCGGTACCGGTGCCATCCAGCCAGGCTTCCACCCAGGCCTGCATGGTCGTGGCACAGGCCTGCACCGCGCCCTGGTTGCTGCCCAGCCAGCAGTTGTGGCCGCCGGCCATCTTCTGCACGATCGGCGAGTTGCCCGGATCATTGCTATTGATAAGCGGGTTGGCGGCTTCCCAGGCGAGGTTGACGTTGTCATCGCGGGCGAACAGCGGGCTCTGCGAGACACCGTGACAACCGGCGCAGCGGGCCACGCCGCCATTGCGCACATTGGCCCACAGCGAGATCTGGAATCTCAGAACTTCGTCATTTATCGGGGGCGGACCGGAATAGCTGACCGGCGGCGGCAGGCTGCTGGGTGCCTGTTGCGTCGTGCTGCCGCCGCCACCGCAGGCGCCGAGCAGGGTGGCCAGCAATGCAGCGAGGATCAGTTTCATGTTCACCGGCTCATCCCTCGCTCAATTGCCCATGCAGTAGCTGGCCGAGTCGGCAAACACCTGCTTCAGGCGATAGCCGCCACTGCGGAAGCTGCTGACCATCGCATCGACCTGTGCGCGGTCGGCACCGTTGGTCGGCGGCCGCAGGCAGACGTTGCGGAAGACCTTCTCCACCTGGCAGCGGGCGAAGGCCGTGCTGTTGGCGAGTTCCTCGCCCATGCTCTTTGCACCCTCGCCACTGCCGCTGCGGCCCGGATCCCAGCCGAGGATCCGGTTGGGTCCGTGGCGCCAGTAGTTAGCCCAGTCGTCGTTGGGCGTGCGGTAGCCGTATCTGAAAGTCGTGTCGTTGTTGAAGTACTTGGCCTGCACCTGATCGGGTGTGTAGACCAGCCGGCCCTGTGCGGCATCGAAGTTGTAGTAGGCGAAAGCCTGCGTCATCGGATCCATGCCGATGTGGCAGCCGATGCAGTTGTTGAGAAAGATCCGGCTGTCGCCGCCCGGGCTGCGCGAGACGTCCTGGCGGATCCGGTCGGGGATGCCGCTGGTATCCAGCACCTGTTCCATGTCGCGGCACAGGTGGTTGAGCATCGTGAAGCGGAACATGGCGCGGTTGGTGCCGGCCTCGAAAAACGCGGCTGCGGCGGCGCGGGTGGTGAGGATGCCGGCTGCGGCCCCGTCCGGCAGCCCACTCACGGCCGTCTGCGTGGTGGCGGTCAGGCGCTGCTTCAGGTCGGCATTCTGGTCTTCGAGCGC
The DNA here is from genome assembly GCA_030836925.1 of Pseudomonadota bacterium. Lineage (GTDB taxonomy): Bacteria > Pseudomonadota > Gammaproteobacteria > Steroidobacterales > SHZI01. The sequence goes on along the minus strand of JAUPLK010000253.1, from coordinate 2,074 downwards.
CTGGTAGTGATCGTTGCTGGATGGCGAATAGGCCGGTATGCCCGCGCCCGAGCCGATATAGACCAGGTTGGCCGAGAGCAGGGTGTTGAAGGGCACATCGTCGCGCACCATGCCGATCACGGTGGCGGTGTAGTCGTTGAGCGGTACGAACACGCTCTGCTCTTCGTTGGTCCAGGGTGCCACGAAGTTTTTCAGCGTCACGTTGTAGAAGGCGCTGTTGTCCATCGCGGTCTGTGCGGCGGCTGCCGCATTGCCGCCCGCAATGTCGGCGCGCATGTCTTCCAACACAGTCGAGTCGGGCGGCACGCCGGTGAGTCGCTCGTGCATGCGCCAGGCCTGCTCGCGCGGCCCCGCGATGCCGGACTGACTCAGTACCAGCAGCGCCGCAATTGCAGTCAGGCGGCTTAACAGCCGCAGAGATCCAGGCGTCGATCCGACGGCGCAACGCCGTCCTCGCTGTATCGCAATCACCCTGTGCCCATCCCGGTAACGCGGCGCGTTGCACGCCGTTGGGCATTTATCGTCATCAGTCGCCCGGGGTTCTGTGACTGCCTTAACAGTTCATTCAATTCCCGATGCATTAGGTTAGCTGGCAGGCGATTGGGCGCCGCGCATCAGGTCAGATGCACGCACGGCCTGTGGGCAGGCTGTGACGGGGATGGTGATGGTTGCAGGGATGCAGGAGTTTGCACTGCGCGGGCGGATTTCTTCCGCCCGCTGCTATTTGCTGTGGACCGCAGTGGCGCTTGGCCTGGCGGGCTGCGGTGGTGGCGGCGTGGGCGGTGAACAGGATCCCGATCCGGTGGTGCTTGACGTGCCGATCGCCTATGTCAAGCGGCCTTTGCCCGTCGATGCGCAGAATATGCTGCAGGGTTCAGACCTGCGCGAGCTGCGCGGTTTCAATATCGGCGCCGATCTCCATGTGCGCGATCGTGCGGCCGTCGCAGCCGTCGAGCGCAATGTCACCGAACGCATCACCCAGGGCAGCGGCCTCTACGACGTCCGCGATCCGGAAGTGTCCTGGGATGGCGCCACGCTGGTGTTCGCCATGCGCGGGCCCTTCATCGCAGGTGCCGACGAAGAAGACCAGCCGACCTGGAACATCTGGGAATACAACTTCGCGGCTGACACGCTGCGCCGGGTGATCAGCTCTGACCTGAATGCCGAAGCCGGGCACGATGTCGCGCCGGCCTACCTGCCGGATGGCCGCATCGTGTTCTCCTCGACCCGGCAGCGGACCTCGAAGGCGGTGCTGCTCGACGAAGGCAAGCAGCAGTTCGATGCGCTGGACGAGGACCGCAACGAGCCGGCTTTCGTGCTGCATGTGATGAATGCCGACGGCAGCGACATCCAGCAGATTTCCTTCAACCAGAGCCATGACCTGGATCCATCGATACTGGCCAATGGCCAGATCCTGTTCAGCCGCTGGGACAACGCCGCCGCCAACAGCGAGATCAACCTGTATCGCATGAACCCCGATGGCACCGGGCTCGAGCTCTACTACGGGGCCCGCAGCCACGAGACCGGCACGGATGGCGCCACCATCCAGTTCTCCCAGCCGCGCGAAATGCCGGACGGACGGATCCTCTCGGTAATCCGGCCGTTTCAGTCCGACGACAACGGCGGCGACCTGGTGAGCATCGATGCCGCCAACTTCGTGGAGAACCTGCAGCCCACCGCGGTCAATGCCGGTCTGCTGAGCGGCCCGGCGCAGACGCGCACCGTGATCAACGAGGTGCGCACCGATGACGGGATTTCGCCGGGTGGCGAATTCGGCGCGGCCTTTCCGCTCTGGGATGGCACCGGTCGCGTGTTTGCAGTCTGGAGCCCGTGCCGGTTGCTGAACGACCTTGACCAGATCGTGCCCTGTACCGAGGTGGCGCTTGCCGCACCCGGTGTGCGTCCGGCCTTTCCGCTCTACAGCGTCTGGATCTTCGATCCGGTTGCCGGCACCCAGTTGCCGGTATTTTCGCCGACCGAAAACGTGCTGGTCAGTGACATCGTGGCGGCGCAGCCGCGCGTGCTGCCGCCCGTGATCTTTGACCAGGCGACCACCGGGCAGCTCGATCCGGAC
>JAUPLK010000252.1 GCA_030836925.1 Pseudomonadota bacterium | reverse complement strand
GCGTTCTCGGCCGGCAGACCGAAGGCATCCCAGCCCATCGGTTGCAGCACGTTTTTGCCGAGCATGCGCTGGTGCCGCGCGATCACGTCCCCGATCGTGTAATTGCGCACATGGCCCATGTGCAGCCGGCCGCTGGGATAGGGGAACATCGACAGGCAATAGAACTTCTCGCGGGCAGGATCCTCCTGCGCGCGGAAGGTGCCCTGCTCCACCCACCAGTGCTGAGCCTCGGCCTCGACTTCCTGGGGGTTGTAGGGGATATCGCTACGGGGTGCTTCGCTCACGGATACGCTGCTTGCAAGTCATCGAAAATGGCCGGCAAGGATACACGGCCCGGCGAGGGGCTGGCCATTCAGCGGATCGGGCAGCAGTACCGGATGAGCGTGAAGCCAGGCGCTAGGAAGCCGCACCCTTGTAGAGACTGTCAAGCGCATTGCGCATGGCCCGCGCCCAGGCACGGATGGCGCGACGTGCATCCGCGGTGTTGGTCACACGATTGGTGATCGTCATGGTACCGGTACCGCGCGCGGACCGCGCATCGACGGCCCGGGCCAGGATTTCACCGGTGATCGAGTCGCGCAGCTCGAGCACGAGGGTCATCCGGCCGGAATTGGCGGTGTAGGTGCGAGTGCGTCCGGCAGCCATGGTGTCCGGAGCAGTGATGTACAGATCCACGATGGCCGGAATGACGATGAAGGTGTCCGGGCCGGGCTCGGCAACCAGCTGGTAGCCGCCAGCCGCCAGTTCCTCGCGGAAGATCTCCTCGGCCATGGTTGCCAGGTTGGTCTGGATGGCCGCAATGTCAGCCGCATCGAGACGCCCGAGCGTGCTGCGCCCACCGCGGTTCGGCTCCCAGTTTCTGGCGAAGTGTACCTGCACCGGCTTCAGCAGGATGTTGCGGTAGCCTGGGATCTCGGCATCGGGCTTGACGAACACCGCATTGAAACCGGTACCAGGTGTGCGAACCAGCCCGTCCCACTCGGTCGTGTCACCGCGGGGGGTCGCACACCCGGCGAGAACGAGCAGGGCGCAAAGGAGTGTTGCGACGGCAGGAATCGGTCGTTGCTGCGTGGACATCGGGGTTGCTCCGGAGATGTTTGACCAAACCGCTGGGCCCATGCGCGACAAAGGCTCGCGTCACGTCGCTCTTATAGCCTGCGGTCCAATAACCGGTCAAGACACCGGGATTGCCGCCGGCACCGCTCGTGCACTCGGAGCATCGACGTGGTGGATGCCCGCCGCAAGTCGCCGGCCCGTTAGGGGTCGATCCAGGTGTCTGCTGGCTCAGTCGCACAGCAGGCGCATGCGTCGCTCGGCTCGATCGAACTCGTCGTCGCTGCCTGCAGTCAGAAGCTGCTGCTTGGCCGCGTCGCATGCGTAGGCTCGGGAAATGGCCGAATCCGAGGGTGCAGCGTCGGCGCGTTCGCAACGCTCGTCCGCTTCCAGCCGGATGTTGTTGAATGAGCCGCGCTCGATCGACACGCAGTCGCCGACGCGCAGGCCGGCCTGCTCCGTCACCACCCGAATGGTCCGCGAGCCGATCAGCACCGTGTACTCGAACCCGGTCGTGGACCCGGCGGCCCCGCCAACGCGGCCACCGACGGCCGACCCGGCCACGCCGCGCAGCGCGCGGTTGCTGCGCGACTGCCCGGACCCCGACATGACGCCGAGCGCTCCGCCGACCAGGGCACCAGCAGCGCGGGCGCTGTCGTTGGCCATTTCGCCCTGTCGCGCCGCCGTGATCCGGCCGAACTCAACCGTGCTGCCGATCGCGGCGGACGCAAACGCCAGCGAGCCGAGGAAAAACGCGGTGTATGTGGATTTCTGCCAACCGTTCATGGTGAATCTCCTCAAATGGGCATGCGTGTGATTCGGGGTCGACCGCGCAAGCTTCCATTGCGCCACCGACTGTCGATCTCACTATACTTCAACTGCGGCTTCACGGCTTCACGCCGGGGTGTGCAATGCGCGAAGGCGGGCTAGACTAGCTGCCACTTCTTACCCCGGGGACTGGAATGCGTGGTGTCGGCTTGACGATGGCTCTGGTGACGGGACTGCTGGCGGTGCAACCAGCCAGCGCCGACTGGAGCGGCAAGGGTACTTTCGGTGGCGTGCTCGCACGCGGCAACACCGACACCGAGACCATCAATCTCAATGTCGATGTCGAGAACACGCTCGATCGATGGAAACACAAGGCCGGCGCCAGCTGGTTGCGCACGGTCAACGACGACGTCACCTCGGCGGACCGCTGGGAACTGCGCGGCGAGAGCCAGTACTCGCTCACCGAGCGCAGCTATCTGCTCGGTTCACTGCGTTACGAGGATGACCGCTTTACGGACTTCGACTATCAGGCAACGGCCGCCGGTGGCTACGGCTACCGGTTCATCATGACCGAAACCACCAAGCTCGAGGGCCAGATCGGCCCCGGCTTCCGCCAGGCCAAGCGGCGTGCGACCGGCGAGAAGGAGGAGAACATGATCGGGCGCGGCGCGATGAACTTCGAGCACAAGCTCACCGGCACGACGCTGATCTACGACCGGCTGCTGGTGGAAAGCGGTTCTGACAACACCTTCGTGCAGAATGCGCTCGGCATGGAGGTCAAGATCAACGACAGTTTCGCGCTCGGCCTCGACTATACCTTGCGCCACAACTCGGATGTGCTGCCCGGTACCGACAAGACGGACCAGGTGGTGACCGCCAACCTCGTGTACGGGTTCTGACCCGTTCCACGATGCCTTCAACCCCCCATAGGAAAGCTGACATGGTAATCAGGTCATTGACAATATCGTGCATGGTGGCTGGTGCGCTGAGCGGCCTGCCGACGTCATGGGTACATGCCCAGAGCGGCGCAGCGCCGGGCGCGGCAGGCGCAATCCCGCATTTCGACCCGCTGGGCCAGCCGCCGTCGACATCCACCGTTGAACTGCGCAACAGCGTCAAGGCACAGTTGCCGTTCAGTGACCGCCGGGACTTCGAGGAGGCCAAGCGGGGCTTCATTGCCGAGCCACCATACAAGAAGATCATGGCCGACGCCGGCCACGTGGCCTGGGACATGGCGAGTTACCAGTGGCTGCTGCAGGGCCAGGACTTCGAGAGCATCCACCCCTCGCTGCAGCGGCAGGCGATCCTCAACATGGAGTACGGCCTGTACGAGGTGGTACCCGGGCGCATCTACCAGGTGCGCGGCTACGATCTCGCCAACATCAGCTTCATCAAGGGCGACACGGGCTGGATCGTCTTTGATCCGCTGACCGCGCAGGAGACAGCGCGGGCGGCACTCGCGTTCATCAACGAGAAGCTGGGCAAGCGGCCCGTTGTCGGCGTCGTCTACTCGCACTCGCACGTGGACCACTTCGGCGGTG
>JAUPLK010000251.1 GCA_030836925.1 Pseudomonadota bacterium | reverse complement strand
GCTGGTCCGGCCACTCGAGCAGCAACTGCGCAACATCGAGGGCATCAAGGAGATGGTCGCCTCCGCGACCGAGAACCGCGCGTCCATCACCCTCGAGTTCGAACCCGAAATCGACATCGACCAGGCGCTGACCAACGTCCGCGAACGGGTCGACCAGGCCAAGGCCGAGCTGCCCGAGGACGCGCGCGAACCCACCATCAGCGAAATCAAGTTCTCGCAGTTCGACCCGATGATGGTCATCAATCTCGGTGGTGATCTGCCCGAGCGCAGCATGAACGGCATCGCCCGCAACCTGCAGGATCGCCTGCAGGCGGTGGACGGCGTGCTCGAGGTGAACCTGGTCGGCATCCGTGACGAGGTGCTCGAGATCGTCATCAATCCGCTGACCATGGAGAGCTACGGCCTGTCGCCGGCCGATGTGCTCAACTTCGTGCAGCGAAACAACCGGCTGGTTGCCGCCGGCGCGCTGCAGTCCGAGCAGGGGCGCTTTGCCGTCAACGTGCCGGGACTGATCGAGTCACCGGAAGACCTGCTCAGCCTGCCGCTGAAGGTGGATGGCCAGAAGGTGGTGTACTTCCGCGACATCGCCCAGGTGCGCCGCACCTTCAAGGATCCGGAAAGCTACGCGCGGCTCAACGGCAATCCGGCCGTCGGCATCCGCATCGTCCAGCGCAACGGCTCCAACCTGCTCAACGTGGCCGCCGACATCAAGCGCGTGGTGGCCGAGACGCAAAAATCCTGGCCGCCCGGCATCACCCTCACCTACTCGCGCGACAAGTCCGTGTTCGTGCGCGATGACGTCAACCAGCTGGTCAACGACGTGGTCGTCGCCGTGCTGCTGGTGGTGATCTGCCTGATCGGCATCCTCGGCCTGCAAAACGCACTGCTCGCCGGCATCTCCATTCCCGGCTCCTTCTGCGCCGCCTTCCTGCTGCTCGACATGGGCGACATGACCATGAACATGGTGGTGTTCTTCGGCCTGATCATGTCGGTGGGCCTGGTGGTCGACGGCGGCATCGTGGTGGTCGAACTGGCCGACCGGCGCATGGCCGAGGGCCTGGACCGGCAGCAGGCCTACGCAGAGGCCGCCAAGCGCATGGCCTGGCCGATCTTCGCCTCGATCTCGGCCACCATCGTCGCCTTCCTGCCGCTGGTGTTCTGGCCGGGACTGATCGGCAGCTTCCTGAAGTCGATGCCGATCGTGCTGGTCTACACGCTGGTCGCCTCGCTGCTGATCGCGATGTTCGTCGTGCCGGCGCTCGGTTCGATATTCGGTCGTGCCGGCCACCTCACGCCCGAAAACCGCCAGCAGCTGATGCTGGCCGAAACCGGCGACCTCGACCAGATCGGTGGCTGGACCGGCCGCTATCTGCGCGTCGTCACGCGCGCCGTCAATCACCCCGGCCGCACGGTGGGGATGCTGACCGCACTGCTGATCCTCGTGTTCATCACCTATGGCTTCCTCGGCCGCGGCATCACCCTGTTTCCGCACGTCGACCCCTCGCAGGGCAGCGTCGACATCCGCGCCCGCGGCGATTTGTCCATCCAGGAAAAGGACCGGCTGGTGCGCCTGGTCGAGCAGCGCATCTACGGCATCGAGGGCATCGACACCGCCTACGTCAGTTCCGGCAAGGGCAATGCCGGTGCACCGGCCGACCAGATCGGCTCGGTCAGCCTGAACTTCAGCCACTGGGAAAAGCGCCGCCCGGCTCCGGAGATCATCGCCGAGATCCGCGAACGCACCGCCGACATCGCCGGACTGGTGATCGAACCGCGGCTGCCGGCGGAAGGTCCGGTGCAGGGCAAACCGGTCAACATCGAGGCCTCCTCCCCGTCACTGGAGGCACTGCGCGATGCGGTGACCAAGATCCATGGCGTGGTCGAGAAGGTTCCCGGCGTGCGCAATGTCGAGGATACCCAGCCGCTGCCGGGCATCGAATGGCGCATGGAGGTCGATCGGGCCCAGGCGGCGAAGTTCGGTGCCGACGTGTCACTGGTGGGCAGCATCATCCAGCTGGTCACCAACGGCATCAAGCTCGGCACCTACCGGCCCAACGACTCCGACGACGAGATCGACATCCGCGTGCGCTTTCCCTCCGACAGCCGCAGCATCGACGCGCTGTCCGAGCTGCGCATCCCGACGCGTGCCGGCAACGTGCCGATCGGCAGTTTCGTGACCCGCAATCCCGGCCTCGCCACGCCGACCATCATGCGCACCGACATGCGCCGGACCATGCTGGTGCAGGCCGACCTCGACCGCGGTGTGCAGATCGATCCGGTGCTGGCGAAGGTCACCGAGTCACTGCCCTCGCTCAATCTCGACCCCAGCGTCTCGATCCGCTTCAAGGGTGGCGCGCAGACCCAGCAGGAGACCGCCAGCTTTTTGATCAAGGCCTTCCTGATCGCCCTGGGGCTGATCGCGCTGATCCTGGTCGCCGAGTTCAACAGCCTGTTCCAGCCGTTGCTGGTGCTCACCGCGGTGGTGTTCTCCACCGGCGGCGTGCTGATCGGCCTCATGGTCACCGGGCGGCCCTTCAGCCTCGTCAACTGCGGCATCGGCACCATCGCGCTGGCCGGCATCATCGTCAACAACAACATCGTGCTGATCGATACCTACAACAAGCTGGTTGAAGCCGGCATGGAAGCGCGCGAAGCCATCCTGCGCAGCTGCGCGCAGCGGCTGCGCCCGGTGCTGCTGACCAAGGTGGTGATGATCCTCGGCCTGCTGCCGATGGCGCTCGGCATGAACATCGACTTCCTCGAACGCAAGATCACCTTCGGCAGCCCGGGCGGCCAGTGGTGGGCCGAGATGGCCACCGTGATCATCGGCGGGCTGATCTTCGCCTCGATACTCACGCTGATCCTCACGCCGAGCATCCTCATGGTGCAGGCCAAGCTCGGTCGCTGGTGGCAGCAGCGGCAGGCTACGCCGGCAGATGCCGGCGCACCGCACATCGACATCGCCAACTGAAGGTGGCGCGGCTCATCACGCTGACCACCGACTTCGGCCACAAGGGGCCCTTCGTCGGGGTGATGAAAGGCGCGATTCTCCGGCTGCTGCCGGAGGCGGTCATCGTCGACCTGAGTCACGAGATCCCGGCGCACTGGCCGATCGAAGCCGGCTTCTGGGTGGCGCGCAGCTACGCGTACTTCCCGGCCGGCACGCTGCACGTCGCGGTGGTTGATCCGGGCGTCGGCACACGGCGCAACATCATCGCCGGCGAGTACGACGGGCACCTGTTTCTGGCCCCCGACAACGGCCTGCTGCAGCCGCTGTTGAGCCGGCCCGGCGCCCGCTGTCACCGGCTCGCCGAAGACTGGCGTGCGCGCCAGGACTGGCCGGTGCCGAGCAACACCTTTCAT
>JAUPLK010000047.1 GCA_030836925.1 Pseudomonadota bacterium | reverse complement strand
GCTGCTTGAAACCGATGCGCCCTACCTGCTCCCGCGCACGCTCAGTCCGAAGCCACGCACACGGCGCAATGAGCCGGCTTATCTGACGGAGGTGCTGCAGGTGGTCGCTGAATGCATGCAGGAGAGCGCCGAGGTGGTGGCGACAGCCAGTTGGCGTAATGCAGAACGTCTCTTCAGGCTGGCAGGCTAGCCCTGGCGGTTGCTTTCCGGCACTGAACCGGCGGCCGTGCAGAGTTGCTGCCATTGCAGCTGAAAACTTTCAAAAGGTGCCGACTGCCCGGACTGCGATTCGCGCTCCAGATCCTGCAGCAGGGCTTCCAGCATGATGACGCTGCGCGGCTGCCCCTTGGAAAAACGCGCCCTGGCGCCAAAAGCAACGTAACCGGTCACCGGGATCTCTGGCGTCAGCCGCTTTACTGCCGCCAGTCGGTCCCAGAGACCAGGCTGCGGATTCGCAAAGGTATAGCGACGGTCGTTGGCCAGTACCGTCCAGTCCTGCATGCCCTCGCTGCCGAAGACATGGCCTTCCACGTCCTTGATGTCCAGCACCAGAATGCCGCGCCGGGTCAGCAACGCATACTGCAGGTGAATATCGCCGCCGTTGCCATCGGGTATCAGCGCGTTCTTCAAAATCGCGCAACTGGCATCGTGCAACCGACGCTCTACATTGCGCTGGCGCCGACGACGGAGCATCCAGAGCGTGATGCCGAAGCCACCCAGCACCATGACCAGGGCAAGGGCACCAAGCACCCACAGTCCATCGTTGTTGACCGCATCACCGGGCGACATGCTGTTCAGAGCTGTGCGGCGAGATCGGAGAGCTTTGCGTCGATGGTCGCAAAGCGGGATGGCAGCGCCAGCAGCGCCGCGAGCTCGGCTGGCGGCGGAATATCACAACCCAGCAAGGGTTCCACGATCGTGTCGAACTTGGCTGCATGAGCCGTGGCGACTACCGCCCAGTGACGCTGCCTGCGCTCCGCTTCGGAAAGGCCGCGATAGACATGCAGGCCGGTTGCGGTATGCGGGCACCAGGCCAGTCCATGCCGGCTGAATTCATCGCGCAGGCTGCTGCGGATTTCTGCATCGGATACCGCCATTGCGCTGACTTCTTCGCGCAGGCTCGCAATATCGCCACACAGCTGACGCAGCCTTTCCATGTTGCTGGGATTGCCCACATCCATTGCCGAAGCGAGCGTGGCGATGCTCGGCCTCGGCAGCCATTGCCCGGTTGCCAGGAAATCCTCGATCGGCGTATTGGCATTGGTGGCCAGCACGATGCGGTCGATGGGCAATCCGAGCCTTCTTGCCCAGACACAGGCAAAACCATTGCCGAGGTTGCCGGTCGGGATCACGAAACTCAGTGGCTGGCCGGTCTTCCGCCAGTGTTCCAGACTGGCCTTCGCATAGTACGCCGCTTGCGGCAACAGGCGACCAACATTGATGCTGTTGGCGGAGCAGAGCCGGTGCATATCGGCCAGCTTCCGGTCGGCAAACGCTTCCTTGACCAGGCGCTGGCAATCGTCGAATTCGCCGCGCACCGCCAGCGATATCACATTGTCACCCCAGCAGGTGAGTTGATGCTGCTGACGGGGCGATACCCGGCCCAGCGGGAACAGCACGACCACCCGCATTCCCGGACGCCGGTGCCAGGCCGAAGCCACGGCACCGCCGGTATCACCCGATGTGGCAACCATGATGGTCACCGGCGGTGTGGCGAAGCGCCCGTCACTGATGATGCGTTCCATGCACGCCGCCAGAAATCGCGCACCGACGTCCTTGAAGGCGGCGGTGGGCCCATGAAACAGTTCGAGTACGGACAAATGTCCGCTTTCGAGTTCACGCAGCGGCACCGGAAAATCAAGGGCCTGCCGGCAGATGTCCCCGAGTCTGCCGGCGAGCGATGAGCCGGAAAAAAACGGTGCCAGCAGGTGCTCGGCAATCCCGGGCAGGGTCTCGCGACCGGCGAAATCCGTGGGCTGCATCGACGGCAGTTTCACGGGCACATAGAGCCCGCCGTCCGGCGCAGTCCCGCTCATGATGGCCTGCTCGATGCTGACCGACGGCCCTCCGCGTGTACTCAGGTATTGCATGACCCGACTCAGAGCGCAGTGCCGAGATAGGTTGCAAGCCGCAACAGGTCGGCAAAAACACCGGCCGCCGTTACCGCACGCCCTGCCCCCGGCCCTTGCACGACAAGCGGGTTTTCGCTGTAACGTGCCGAAGCGAAGCGGACGATATTGTCGGTCAAATTGATGCTGGCAAAAGGATGGCTGCGCGGCAGGCTCTCCAGTTGTACGGTGGCAGTCCCGCGCTGGCGGTCGAGTCGGCCCACGTAACGCAGTACCTGGCCGGCGGCATCGGCTTTCCGCCAGCGTTCGTTCATGGCCGCATCGTGGCTCGAGAGTCCGCGCAGGAACTCATCGGCATCGCCGCTGTCCAGTCCGGCCGGCACCAGGCTTTCGATGTGCACATCCTTCAGTTCGAGCCGCATGCCCATCTCGCGACCAAGGATGATCAGCTTGCGCGCAACATCCAGGCCGGACAGGTCATCGCGCGGGTCGGGCTCCGTATAGCCGGCATCGCGCGCTTCGCGCACGATGGTCGAAAAAGGCTTGCTGCCATCAAAAACATTGAACAGGTAGGCAAGCGTGCCCGAAAAGATGCCATCGATGCTGCGGATTTCATCACCTGTCTCACGCAAGTCGCGCACGGTACCGATGATCGGCAGTGCTGCGCCGACGGTGGTCTCATAGAGAAACCGCGTGTTATGCCGGCGCCGCACTTCATGCAGCTGGTCGTAGCTCGCCAGCGAACCGCTGGCCGCTTTCTTGTTTGGCGTCACGACGTGCACACCGGTGCCCAGCCAGTCCAGATAGCGTGAGGCCACATTCTCGCTGGCGGAGCAATCCACGACCGCCGCATGCGGCAGGTGTTCCGCATGAACGTGACGGGTGAATCGCTCCCAGTCCAGTGGCTCGGCCTGCTGTGCAAACGCAGCCTGCCAGTCCGTCAGGTCGATCCGTGCGTCTGCAAGCAGCATGCGGCTGGAACTGGCAATCGCCCGCACGCGCAGGTCCAGATTGAACTGGGACTTCAGGCGCGGGAGTTCGGCTGCCATCTGTTCGATCAGCACCCGACCGACGTTGCCAGGTCCGACAATGCCGATGGAAACGGTTTCGGCAGACAGATAGAAACCGGAATGCACCGCACGCAGTGCCCGCGTGGAATCAGCGCGCGCCACCACCGCTGATATGTTGCGCTCGGATGAGCCCTGCGCGATCGCCATCACGTTGATGCCGGCAGCTCCCAGCGTGCTGAGGAAGCGACCGGCCACACCGGGGATGCCGGCCATCCCGTCGCCGACCACCGCGATGATGCTGCAGGGCTTCTTGATGGAGACACTCTGGATCATTCCCTGATCCAGTTCGACAGCGAAGGCGCGACGCACGACTTTTTCGGCCTGCTCGGCCATGCGGCTCGGTACGCCGATGCAGATCGAATGCTCGGAGCTGGCCTGTGAAATCAGGATGACCGAAATGGATGCCTCGCGCAGCACGCCGAACAGGCGGTTGGCAGTGCCCGGCACGCCGATCATGCCTGCGCCCTCGATATTCACGAGCGCGACATCATCGACAGAGGTAATGCCCTTGATCGGCTGCTGTGCACTGGTGCCTGGTCCGATCAGCGAACCTGTTGCAGCCGGGTTGAATGTGTTCCGTATCCAGATCGGGATCGAGCGCTGTACCGCGGGCGCCATGGTCTGGGGATGAATGACCTTCGCGCCAAAGTAGGCCAGTTCCATCGCTTCGTTGTACGACAGTGAACTGATGATGGTTGCTTCCGGAACACGGTTTGGATCCGCGCTCATGACGCCGTCCACATCCGTCCAGATGGTGATCTTTTCTGCGTCGACAAGTGCACCGACGATGGATGCCGAGAAATCGCTGCCGTTGCGCCCCAGTGTGCAGAAGAGCCCGTCAGGCTCCGCAGCGATGAAGCCGGTAATCACTGCAATTCCGCGCGTATCCGCGCTGAAGTGACGGCGGGCACGGGCACGCGATTCATCCCACTGCACTGCCGGGCCCATCTCGCCCCGCTCGACCACGATCAGGTCGCGGGCATCCACCCACTTGACTGGCCGATCGTGCGATTCGGTCTGTGCGCGCTCGGTAAGGTAAGCAGCCAGCAGCCGCGACGACCACAGTTCGCCGTAACCGGCTACCAGGTCCCGGCTGCGTTCTCCGGCCTGGCGGACCAGCGAGATCGAGTGCAGCAGACCGCCGAGATCTGCCATGTCGGCAGTAAAGATGTCGAGAATTTCATTGGCCCGCTTTTGCTGCTTCAGCAATGCAGCAACTGTCGTTCGGTAACGACTGTCGATGGCCTGCTGACGACTGGCCAGATCCGGGAGCGACTGCTCGGCAGCTGCGACCAGGCCCAGCAGGGCGTCGGTCGTCTTCGACATTGCCGACACCACCACTGCCTGCCGTTCCGCGGGATCGGCAAGCAGAATATCGGCGACCCGGCGAAAGCAGTCCGCATCGCCCATGCTGGTACCGCCAAACTTGTGAACCTGCCATCCCGGCTGCGCCATCCGTGCATTCCTGCTCTGGGTGAAAAATCGCTGGCAATAATACCCGTTCCAGCGGGCGGCCACAGCGCTCAAGCCCAGACTGACTGGTTTGTGGGCTAGAATCCGGCTCACCCCGGCCCCGGACAGTTGCACGTCAAAATATGGCCAGTATCTTCATCGCCGCAGTGGACTCGGCGCAGGATCGCACCGATCTGGAAAGATCCGTCGCGATGCCCATCGAGCGCCAGCACGTGATTCGCAGTTTCAGCGATGTGACCTATCCGGAACTGATCGATATCGAGCGTCGTGGCCACGGATTCTATGCCTGGGGCCTGCGTGGTGAACCCGACAACATCCAGCACTGGTTCCAGATGGGGGTCGGTGATTTTGTCCTGCTGGTCCAGCGGGAACACTTCCGCTATTACGCCAAGGTGCTCGGGCGTTACCAGAACTCGCGTGCGGCCAGCCTGATCTGGGGTGCGGACCGGCCCGAGCAGGATATGCGCGAGTACCTGTTTTTTCTGTCCGAGCCTGTACCGCTCAATCTCCCCTGCGCCGAGCTGGCAGACTACCTGCCGACTTGCCCGGGAGATGTCATTCGCGTGTCCGCCGACGGGATCGGCCGGATCGAAGCCGATTTCGGTGGTGTCGAGCGATTTGTACGACGCCGCCTGCTGAACACGTCGGTGGGTGGCCCGATCCTCGACATGAGCGGGATGATCCGCCTGTCGGAACGCGACATGGCCAAACTCCAGCTACTCGAACCCCAGAACAGCAAGGAAGGCCGTCAGGCGGTTGTCGACACCATCATAAAGCGTCGCGGTCATCCGGGGTTCCGGCAGGCACTCCTCGACGCCTACGAGTATCGCTGTGCAATCACCAACTTCACTGCCGTGGATGCGCTCGAAGCGGCATATATCGTGCCATTCCGGGGCAAGTCCACACACCATGCATCGAACGGCCTGTTGCTGCGTGCCGATGTGCATACCTTGTTTGATCTCGGCAAGATTGCAATCGACACCAAGACCATGTCAGTAGTGATTTGCGATGATCTCATGGAGACCAGCTACCGGATCCTGGCCGGGCGGCCCCTGCGTTATCCGCGTGATGAAAGCCAGCGTCCCAGTCCTGAAGCCCTTGATTTGCACCGCCGTCTGGCGGGACTCTGAATGCTGACCGGTATACTTCAGCCATGTTCATGACCCGCGATGAGTTTCTGGCCTGGCCGCGCCGCGCAATCACCCTGCTGGGCATGTCCGGCGTCGGCAAAACCACCCTCGCCTACAAGCTGCCGAGTTCCAGCTGGTTTCATTATTCAGGCGACTACCGGATCGGCACGAAGTACCTCGAGGAGCCTTTTCTTGACAACGTCAAGGAACAGGCCATGAAGGTCCCGTTTCTGCGCGACCTGCTGCGCAGTGATTCGATCTACATTTCCAGCAATATCACGGTCCACAATCTGGAACCGATATCGACCTTTCTCGGCAAGATCGGTGCGGTCGGCCGCGGTGGTCTGCCGTTGGCGGAGTTCCAGCGCCGGCAGCGCCTGCACCGGGACGCCGAAATCGCCGCCATGAAAGACGTTGCAGCCTTCATAGGCAAGGCACACGACATTTATGGCTACGACCACTTCCTGAATGACGCGGGCGGCAGCATCTGCGAACTCGACGATGCCGGCATGCTGGAAGTATTGGCGAAACACACGCTGATTCTCTACCTGAGGGCCGGCGACGACATGGAGCAGGAGCTCATCCGGCGGGCTGTCGAAAAGCCGAAGCCGCTTTATTACCGCGAGGATTTCCTCGAGGCCAGGCTGGCCGCCTACCTGGCAGAAACCGGCTGCACTTCGGCAGGACAAATCGATCCGGACAGCTTCGTGACCTGGATTTTTCCACACCTCGTTCAGCATCGGCGGCCACGCTACACGGCGATCGCCGAGCAATACGGCTATACGGTCAATGCGCGCGATATCAATACGCTGCGGGATGAGGCCGACTTCCTTGAACTGGTCGCCGCGGCAATCCGTCAGCGCAGCACGTCGGGCATCGGGTAACCAGCATGGGTTTTTATGCCAATCGCATTCTCCCCCGCCTGATCTCGGCAGGCATGAAGAACAAGGCCATGACCAAGCACCGGCCGCGCATACCGGTCAGGGCCAGCGGCCGGGTGCTGGAGGTGGGCATGGGGTCTGGGCTGAACATCCCCTGGTACGACCAGAAAGTCACGCACCTGTTCGGCCTCGAGCCCTCGGCCGTGCTGCAAGCCGAGGCTGCCGAGCTCGCGGCAGCCGCCAGCACGCCGTTCCCGGTCGAGTTCCTGACAGCTGGCGCCGAAAGCATTCCGCTCGAGCGATCCAGCATGGATTGTGTCGTCAGTACCTGGACGCTCTGCTCGATTCCTGATCTTGATCTGGCCCTGGCCGAGATCCGGCGGGTATTGAAGCCGGGCGGGCAACTGCTGTTTCTCGAGCATGGACGGGCACCGGATGCCGCCGTTGCGCGCTGGCAGGATCGGCTGGCACCGGTATTTCGCGGTCTCGCCGGATGCAACCCGAACCGGCGGATCGATGCGTCGATAGAAGCCGCCGGGTTCCGCTTCACGGACATAGAGCGCAGCTATTTTGACGGCCCGCGCTTCATCTCCTGGCACTTCGTCGGCTCGGCCACCCCGGACCGAAAGTAGACTGCCGGTTTTGCAGGTGAGCGCGGAACTGGCAGAATGCCGTTCCCACAGACCACCCCCGCTACGGCCTCAGTGAGCATCCGATGATGGAAAAGAAGAAGGGCGAAAGGCCCCTCGACGGCTACCGTGTACTCGAAATGGGCCAGTTGCTGGCCGGCCCTTTCGCCGCCAGCGTGCTTGGCTATTTCGGCGCCGAGGTCATCAAGATCGAGCCGCCTGGCAGTGGTGATCCGATTCGCACGTGGCGCGTGATGAAGGATGGCGTTTCCCTGTGGTGGCACAGCCTCGGGCGAAACAAGAAATCGGTAACGATTGACCTGCGCACACCACGCGGCCGGAAAATCGCCCGAGAACTGGCACTGAAGTCGGACATCCTGATCGAGAATTTCCGCCCCGGCACCCTGGAGAAGTGGGGCCTCGGACCGGCGGATCTCTGGAAGGACAATCCGGGCCTCATCTACGGCCGGATTTCGGGCTATGGCCAGGATGGCCCCTATGCCGCCAAGCCCGGCTTTGCCTCGGTTTGCGAGGGACTCGGTGGTCTGCGCTATGTGAACGGTTTTCCGGGTGAGGCGCCTGTCCGGCCCAACCTGAGCATCGGCGATACGCTGGGCGGCATTCACTGCGTGCTGGGTGTGCTGCTGGCCTGTATCCAGCGGGCAAAGGATCCGCAGCGGCGCGGCCAGGTGATCGATGCCTCGCTATACGAGTCCGTATTCAATCTGATGGAAGGTGTGGTGCCCGAATATTCCGGGGCCGGTGTCGTACGTGAACCATCCGGATCCACGCTGACCGGCATCGTGCCGACGAATACCTACAAGTGCCGGGACGGAAAGTTCGTCATCATCGGCGGCAATGGCGATTCGATCTACAAGCGCTTGATGGAGGCCATCGGGCGTACCGACCTGGGCGAGGATCCGCGCATGGCGAACAATGCCGGTCGCGTGGTCCATGAGAAGGAACTCGATGCGGCCATTGGTGCCTGGACTTCATCACTGGATTCGGCCCAGGTTCTGGACGTGCTCGAAAAAGCAGTCGTGCCATCCGGGCCGATCTACAGCGTCGTCGACATGCTGAAAGATCCGCACTTCAATGCACGCGGTCTGTTCGAAGAAGTGCAGGTCAATGGCGAGGCGCTGAAAATCCCCGCGATGATGCCCTTCCTCAGCGGGACACCCGGTCGCACCGACTGGGCGGGTGCGACGGTTGGTCAGCACAACGATGAAGTGCTGGGCGAACTGCTCGGCTACAGCAGCGACGAACGACAGACGCTGTCGCGCGATGGCGTGATCTGAGTGTCATCCGGATCGTTCAGTCTGC
>JAUPLK010000250.1 GCA_030836925.1 Pseudomonadota bacterium | reverse complement strand
CAAGCTGACCATGCAGGGCCCGGATGCCCTGGTGGACTGGTTCATGGCGCTGGTCGCGAGCATGGAGTCCTACACCTGGACCAGCGGTACCGACATGGGCAACGGTGTCACGCGCTACACCAACGGCACCAACGGCGGGCCGATCTTCGTCTACGTGAAGGACGGCAAGATCCTGCGCACCACGCCGATGGATCTCGACGACAGTGATGCGGGTTCCTACACGATCAAGGCGCGCGGCAAGACCTTTGTGCCACCGCGCAAGACCACGCTCGCGGCACATGGCCATTGCCAGAAGTCGATGGTGTATTCGAAAAACCGCATTCTCAAGCCGATGAAGCGGGTGGACTTCGACCCGCATGGCGAGCGCAACATCCAGAATCGCGGCAAGTCGAAGTTTGTGGAGATCAGCTGGGAAGAAGCGCTGGATATCGTTTCCGGCGAGATCAAGCGTTGCAAGGCGGTGGGCCCAGGCGCCATCTGCGTTGCCAACGGTTCGCATCACCAGTGGGGCAATCTCGGTCATTACCTGAGTGCCTTCAACCGTTTCTGGAACCTGATCGGCACCACCAAGCTGGTGCACAACCCCGACAGCTGGGAAGGCTGGTTCTGGGGCGCGATGCATCACTGGGGCAACAGCATGCGTCTCGGCGCGGCCGAGCCCTATGGCACGGTCGAGGACTGCCTGAAAGAGGCCGACATGATGGTGTTCTGGTCCAGCGACCCGGACGCCGCCTACGGTTTCGAGGGCACGCAGCGCCGCCGTTGGGCCAAGGAACTCGGCATCAAGATGGTGCACATCGATCCGTACATGAACCACACCGCCGCCCATCTCGGTGGCAAGTGGTTCTCGCCGAAGCCCGGCACGGACGCGGCCTTCGCCCAGGCGCTCTGTCATGTCTGGATCACCGAGGGCACCTACGACAAGGAATTCGTCGAGAAGCGCACCACCGGTTTTGCGGAATGGAAAGCCCACGTCCTCGGTGAGGACGACGGTATCCCCAAGACGCCCGAGTGGCAGGAAGGCGAGACCGGCATTCCGGCGCGCGAGCTGCGCGCACTGGCCCGCGAGTGGGGCCGGAAGAAGACCTATCTCGGTGTCGGTGGCTGGGGTTGCGGTGTCGGCGGCGCCTGCCGCGGACCGACCGGCGCACAGTGGGCGCGCATGATGACCATCCTCGGCGCCATGCAGGGCATGGGCCGGCCGGGTTCCAACTTCGGCAACCTGCAGTTCGGCGCGCCGGTCGACATGAACTTCTATTTCCCCGGCTATGCCGAGGGCAGCATGTCGGGCGACCTGGCCTACAGTGCCAACTCGACCAACAACTACCAGCGCATGCCGCACATCATCACCATGAGCACGGTGAAGCAGGCGATCCCGCGGATGTGGCTGCCCGAGGCGATCACCAAGGGCAGGGCGATGGGTTATCTGACCGCCGTTGATTCGGTGCAGGGCCAGTTCTTTCCCTTTGGTTATCCGTCGCCGGGACACGTGCCGGTGCAGATGCTCTACAAGTACGGCAGCGCTTCCTTCGGCACGATGGTTGACGCCAATCGCTGGGTCAACATGTACCAGCATGACAACCTCAAGTTCGTGGTGAACCAGTCGGTGTGGTGGGAAGGCGAGACGCCATATTCCGACGTCATCCTGCCCGCCTGCACGGTCTTCGAACGCTGGGACATCGGCGAGTGGTACAACGTCGGCCCGGCTTACGTGCATCACATGTATTCGATGAACAACCATCGCGTGATCTCGATGCAGCACAAGTGCATCGAGCCGCTCGGTGAGTCGAAGTCGGACTACGACATCTTCCTGGCCATCGCCGAAAGGCTTGATCTCGGTGCGGTCTATTCCGAGGGCGGCAACTCCGAGTACGAGTGGTGCAAGCGCGCATTTGATTCATCGGACATGGCCAAAAACATCTCCTGGCGCGAGTTCCTGAAGAAGGGTTACTACGTCGTACCTCCGGAGCCTGAAGGCTCGCGAGCGCCGACGGCCATGAAATGGTTCTACGAGGGTCGCAAGAAGGACGTGCCAGAGCCTTATCCGCTGCCCTCCGACTTCGTGAGCAACTATGGCGAGGGCCTGCAGACGCCTTCAGGCAAGTACGAGTTCATCCCCACCACGCTGAAACGTTTCGACGATCCCGAACGCCCGCCGGTCAACAAGTACATGCGGACCTTCGAGAACCCGCAGGACAATCCGGAGCTGGTGCAGTATCCGCTGCAGTTGCTGTCGCCGCATTCGCGTTATCCCTTCCACGTCATGGGTGACGACGAAGGCTGCTTCCTCCGCGACATCCGCGAACATCGCGTCAAGGTCGGCGAGCACTATTACCTGGTGGCGCGCATCAGTCCCGAAGATGCGAAAGCGCGTGGCATCCACGACGACGACCTGATCCGGCTGTGGAACCATCGCGGCTCGGTCGTCTGCGCGGCACAGGTCACGGGCCGGTTGCGGCCTGGCGTCATCAGTGCCTCGACTGCGTCGGCCGAGTACCGGCCGATGGGCGAACCCGGCAAGTCCACCGACCTGGGCGGCTGCGTGAATATCCTGAACTCGAGCAAACCCATCACCCCGAAGAGCCACGGTATCCGGCCGAACACGACACTGATACAGGTCGAGAAGTGGACTGGCGTCGATACCTGGAAACCGGCGGAGGTCGCCTGAAATGTCCGCGAAATGGAACATGATCGTCGATATCGAGCGCTGCAATAACTGCCGCGCCTGCTTCCTGGCCGTCAAGGACGAGCACACCGGCAACGATTTCCCGGGCTATGCGGCGGAACAGCCGGCGATGGGTGCCAACTGGCTGAACATCGAGCGCAAGGAGCGCGGCAGCTATCCGGTCGTCGATGCGCACTTCATGCCGGTGATGTGCAATCACTGTGACGATGCGCCCTGCATGAAGGCTGCGACCAACGGTGCGGTCAGCAAGCGTGCCGATGGCATCGTCATCATCGACCCGCAGAAGAGCAAAGGGCAGAAGCAGATCGTCGCTGCCTGCCCCTACGGTGCGATTTCCTGGAACGAGGAAAAGCAGATTCCGCAGGCCTGGATCTTCGATGCACACCTGCTCGACCAGGGCTGGAACCGGACCCGCGCCGAGCAATCCTGTCCCACCGATGTGTTCAGGTCGGTCAAGGTTGAAGACGCGGAAATGCAGCGGATCGCTGCGCAGGAAGGCCTGGAAGTACTGCAGCCGACACTCGGCACCAAGCCCCGCGTGTACTACAAGAACCTGCACCTGATGACGAAGTGCCTGGTCGGTGGATCGGTTGCGGCTGACATCAAGGGTGTCGACGAGTGCGCCGAGGGTGCGGAGGTCGTGCTGAAGAAGGATGGCCGCGAGGTGGGTCGTGCCACCACCGATATTT
>JAUPLK010000249.1 GCA_030836925.1 Pseudomonadota bacterium | reverse complement strand
TGCCCGCACCGGCCACCGCACTCCCCCGGCCATGGGTGATCCAGGAACCCAGCACCAGGGTCAGCAGGATGTATGCCCGGCGCTGGGACTCGCGCGTACTCATTGCCGGCTGAATCTTGCGGATCAGGCCCGCGTACTGCCGGAGCAGCCAGCGGTAGAACTCGTCGCGGGTATGCCGGGGTGGTGGATGCCGCAGCCAGTATGCGGAGCCTTCCAGCCAGAAAGCGGTATCCACCTCCTCCATGTACTCCAGGTGCCAGGCGATGCAGTTCTCCAGCTGTACACGCGCCGGGCGATCGCCGTCCTCGAGCAGTTCGGCAACCTCGTTCCGGAACCAGCGTGTCGCCGCCACGAAAAAAGCGTGGAGCAGGTCTTCCCGGGTCGCGAAATAATGGCGCAAGGCAGCCTGCGTGAGTCCCGCCCGGCTGGCGATGGCTTCCAGCGAGGTCGCCTCGAGCCCCTGCCTGGTCATGAGCGTGCTTGTCGCCTTGAAGATGGCGCTGCGGGCCTTGCGGCCTTTTGGTGTGCGCCCCTCCGCAGCAAAGTACTCTGCGATCAACTCCAGCACAGGTGTTGTGATCCGTTTGATTCCGATGGCGCGCCATTGTCGCGCAAGTACACGCCGGAAAACCACTTGCCCGGAGGTTTTCTTTGCTGCACATTATCCACAAAGGCGTCGCCATAAAGATTGAACATCCATCAGGAGTGGTTTCATGATCCATCAGTTGAAAAAAAGTGCGGTTACGGCGATCGCGGCCGGCATTGCGCTGACCGGTACGCAAGCGCCCCTGTTTGCCGCCGAGGGCGAGAAATCCTTCGAGGTGTACGGCTTTGCCCAACTGGACTACATCCAGGACTTTGGCCGCGTCAACCCGGACTGGGAAGACACGCTGCGGCCCTCGCGCATTCCCACCGACGAGGACCAGTATGGTGATGATGGCCAGGCGATGGTGAGCGTCAAGCAGAGCCGCTTCGGGGTGAAGGGAACCCTGCCGACAGCCAAGGGCGACATCAACACGAAGTTCGAGTTCGACATGTTCGGCGTCGGCGACGATGCGGGTGAAACCACCATCCGCCTGCGCCACGCTTACGGCGAATTTGGCCAGTTTCTCGCCGGTCAGACCAATTCGCTGTTCATGGACGGCGATATTTTCCCCAACACCATCGATTACTGGGGGCCGGCCGGCATGGTCTTCCTGCGCAACCCGCAGATCCGCTGGACGCCGATCAAGGGCAACCAGACCTTCGCCGTGGCCATCGAGAATCCCGGCAACGACATCGACTCGGGCCAGTATCGCGAGGTAGCGGATTTCCCCGGCGCCCAGGGCGACCAGGAGTTGCCCGACCTGACCGCTCACTACCGCCTGAAGGGTGACTGGGGCCATGTGCAGGTTGCCGGCATCCTGCGCTGGATCGGCACTGAAGTGCTCGGTGACACGGATCCCGGTCCGGACACCGATCTCGGCGTCCTGTATGACGATGACGACACCGGCTGGGGCATCAACCTGACCAGTGTCGTCAACCTGTTCGAGCGCGATGCGATCCGCGTGGGCATCGTCTATGGCGAAGGTATCGCCAGCTACATGAACGACGGCGGCATGGATGCGGGTCCGGACCGGGCGCCGGGTGATCCCGACGTACAGATCGAGGCTGTTGAACTCACCGGTGTGTCGGCGTACTACGATCACTGGTGGAACGACCAGTGGAGCAGTGCGGCCGGCTATTCCTTCACCAAGGTGGACAACATTGATGGCCAGACCGACGACACCTTCAAGAAGGGCCAGTACGCTTCTGCCAACCTGCTCTATTACCCGGTCGAGAACGTCATGGTGGGTGCCGAGTTGCTGTGGGGCGAGCGCGAGGACTTCGACGGCGATGACGGCGATGACACCCGCGTGCAGATCTCCTTCAAGTACAACTTCGGCAGCACTCTGTAACCGACATCCAGGCAGGAGCACCACACATGAAAAAGACAGCAGTCACTGTGGCCATGCTGGCCATCGCCACACTCGGCGTCACGGGCGTGAATGCCGCCGACCCTGCGCCGAAGGACCTGCAGCGGGTGGTCAATGAGGCCCATGCGCGCTACAAGAACCTCCAGGACGGCAAGAATGCAGACTACATTCCGATCCTGACCAAGACCCCGAGCGAGCTGTTCGGCGTGGTGATCGCCACGCGTGATGGCAGGCTCTATACCGCTGGCGACGTGGACTACAAGTTCTCGATCCAGTCGGTGTCCAAGCCCTTCACCGCGGCGCTGGTCATGACGCAGCAGGGACCGAAGGTGCTGGACGAGAAGATCGGCGTCGAGCCCACCGGCCTGCCGTTCAACTCGCGGCTGGCGATCGAGCTCTACAAGGATCAACGCTCGGTCAACCCGCTGGTCAACGCCGGCGCCATTGCGGCGGTGAGCCTGGTGCAGGCCACCTCGGAGCAGGATCGCTGGAACAAGGTGCTCGGCAACATCAGTGATTTCGCGGGTACGCCGCTGACGGTGCTGGAAGACGTGTACGAGTCCGAGTACACGACGTCTTTCGGCAACCGCGCCATCGCCAATCTGCTCTACAACTACGAGCGACTGTACAGCGACCCCGAAGAGGCCATGCGCGTCTATACCCGGCAGTGCTCGATCGGTGTCAGCGCGAAGGACCTGGCGATCATGGGTGCGACGCTGGCCAACCTCGGCGTGAATCCGCTGACGAACAAGCGCGTCATGAACGCCGATGACGTACCGGAACTGCTGGCCGTGATGGCCACGGCCGGCTTCTACGACGAGTCGGGTGAATGGATGTATACCGCCGGCCTGCCCGCCAAGACGGGTGTGGGTGGCGGCATCGTCGCCGTGGTGCCGGGCCGCTTTGCCATCGCCGCGTTCTCGCCACGGCTCAACGAGGCCGGCAACAGCGTGCGCGCGCTGAATGCCATCCGTGACATCGCCGGCGAACTCGGCGTGGGCGTGTTCGGTCCGAATCCGAAGTGATGCACAATGACTGACCGGCAAACGACCACCACCATGCCCCTCAGGCAGGGCTTTTCGATTCCCGACCTGCGCCACGACCACTGGGCGCAGGTGGCCATCATCGCCCGCGCCTGGGCTGCCGCCGCGGCGCGCAGGGACAATACCGAGCGCTTCGCAGCCGACGCCCATGCCGCGCTCGCCGAGGTGGAGCCGCTGGAGGCCTTCAGCGCATTCCCGGGCCTGCGTCTGATGCGTGTGCTGCGGGAAAGCCTGCAGGAGGGCGACGCCCAGGTCTTTGCCCACCAGGCCCAGCGCATCAACGCCGCGCTGTCCTCCGGCGCCTTCCGGCGCGACGAGGCTTTCTGGGAGCCGGGCGAGAATGCGGAGATCCAGGCCGCCGACTACCTGCCGCCCACGGCC
>JAUPLK010000248.1 GCA_030836925.1 Pseudomonadota bacterium | reverse complement strand
GGAGGACTGGTTCTCGCCGGATGGCGTGCCCGGCATCGCCATTCCGTTTTATCTGGCGCACCCGCGCCTGACCCGGCTCGAGCGCCGCATGATGCATGAGGTGGAGGGCGGCAACGTGCGCTGGCTGCGCCGTATCCTCCGCCATGAGGCAGGCCACGCCATCGATACCGCTTACCGCCTGCGCCGTCGCAAGAGCTGGCGTGAGGTGTTTGGTTCGGCCGCGGTTCCCTATCCGGTGAGTTATGTGCCGCGGCCGGGCAGCCGCCGCCATGTGCTGCATCTGGGGCACTGGTATGCGCAGAGTCATCCCACGGAGGATTTCGCCGAGACGTTTGCGGTCTGGCTGGCGCCGAACTCGACCTGGCGCAACGACTATGCCGACTGGCCGGCCTTGCGCAAGCTGCTCTACGTCGATGAGGTGATGGAGGAGATTCACGCGGCTCCTGCACCAGTGCGCAGCCGGAAACACATCGAGCCGCTGCGCGAAAGCCGCATGACGCTGCGGCAGTACTACGAAGACAAGCGTGCCTGCTACGACACTTCCGAAACCGGTCGTTATGATCAGCGTCTGACGCAGGTATTCGGCTCGCGTGCCCGCTATCCCGATCGCCCGGCCGCTTCCACCTTCATCCGCCAGGTGCGCCCGCAACTGCAGCGCCTGCTGATCCGTCGATCGCGGCTGCATCCCTACCTGGTGCACAACGTCATGCGCATCGTCATCCAGCGGACGCGGGATCTCGATCTGTGCGTCCATCGCCCGGTGCGCAGTGCCAAGCGCGAAACCTTCCGCCTGCTCGAGCGTATCCTTTTCGATTCGATACGCCGTGGCCGCGAGCGTTATGCCCTCTAAACTGGTAGGAGCGCCTTCAGGCGCGATAGCTGCAGGTGCCAGACGCGTGATCGTCAACGACCGCATGCAGCAGGGCTATGTCTATTACCTTACGGCGCCGATGGGCCGGAAGTTCGATCCCGGATTCGAGCCGCAACTGACGCCCGCGCAGATGCTGGCGCTCGGCGTTTTCGGCGGCAAGTACATGACCGATTGTGTGCAGGAATTTCCGGCCAGCTGGTTCAGAAAGGCAAAGCTCTCGCCCCTGCGCTACGACGCCCGGCTCAACTTCTTCGGCGTGCGTGCCTCGCAACCCCTGGCAGTCTGGCGCGAGAAAGGCTGGATCTGGGACGAGGATCCACGCGGCTGGTTCCAGTGGTACTGCCGTTACTACATGGGCCGGCGCAGCGAGGATGATGCACGCCAGATCGCTCGCTGGCGTGCCATACGCCGGCATGTCACTCAGCTGCGGCGCTCCTGCCTGCGTGGCGACCTCGGTTGTCGCCCGCGCCAGCGGCAGGCGTTGCTGCACTGGGCTTATGACTCGCGGGTGCTGTAGCGAGGTGCTGTACGTAAACGAAGTGACTCATGGCTTGGCTACCCTGGTGTCGATAATCCGCTCCTGAATATCACCCCTCTGTACCAGTGAACGAGACGGCGGGTGGCTTGGCGTTTGGTCCAGCGATCAGCGTGCGGCCGCGGCACTCGGCGAACATGTCGCGCTCGGGTTGGTAGATCCGGGTCCTTATGTCGAGCAGGCCGAGCACGGATGCGAACAGGTTGTCGTGCGAGAGTGTGGTGGCAGTTGTCGCTTTCACACAGGACGTGGAGAGTCCCTGATCCTCGATGAAACCCGATGACATCCAGTAGATCATCGGCACATGGGTCTGTGCCTCGGGTGCAATCCGGTAGGGCATGCCGTGCAGGTACAGACCATTTTCACCGAGTGACTCGCCGTGATCGGATACGTAGAGCATCGCGCTATCGTACCGGTCCTGTTGAGCGTCGAGCAGGTCGATCAGCCGTGACAGTACATGGTCCGTGTAAAGGATCGTGTTGTCGTAGGCATTGCGGATCTCCTCCCGGCTGCAGCCGAGCAGTGCATCAGTGGCACAAGCCGGTGTGAACTGCCCGAATTCCGGCGGATAACGCCGGAAATATGCCGGTCCGTGGCTTCCCTGCTGGTGGAGCACGACCAGTGAACTGCGCGGCCGAGCGGCGAGGAGTTCCCCGAGCTTCTTCACCAGTATTTCGTCGTAGCAACCCGTCTTGCTGCACAGGGCCAGATCCGCGTCGTTGTCGAGCTGGTGCGACTCGACGCCGGCGCAGACACCCTTGCAGCCCGAGTTGTTGTCGAGCCATGTGACCTGCAAACCGGCTCGTTGTGCTACGTCCAGCAGGGACTCGTATTGGCGCAGATCATCGGTATCCGGTCCACGTCTGCCGAATGGCCGGAACATGCAGGGCAGGGATTCTGCGGTGCTCGTGCCGCAGGAACTGACGTCGGTGAAGCTGAAAACCGCACGTCGTCCGAGCTGAGGGTTGGTCTGCCGGTCGTAGCCGTTGAGCGAGAACGCCTGGGCACGGGCTGTCTCGCCGACGACCAGCACCAGGAGCAGGGGGCGCGTCCGCGTCTCCCAGGCTTTCCCCGGGCGGGCATCGCTGCCGATCGCGATGCGTGCTGAGTGGTCCTGGCGCGGGTTCTGGCCGCGGAGGAGTCCAATCGTGGCTACAACGTAGTTTTGGGGGGTCAGCAGGTAGGCCAACTCCCTGTGCTCGCGGGCGAGAAACATGTATTGCCCGGGCAGCATCCCGACCGACACCGCTACCAGAACAACAGCTCCGCCGGCAATTGCGAGCCGCCGGGTGATGCTCTCCCGCAGCGGGGTCTCACGCAGGTGAATCAGTCTCAGCAGGATCGTCGGCAATATGCCGAACAACAGCAGGTAGCCTGCCATCCGCACGTCAAGAAGTTCCGTGATTTCGCGCCAGTCGCTCTGCAGCGCGTTGCGCAGCATGTTCCGGTCAATGTAGATGTGGTAGGTGTCCATGAAATAGAGCGCCAGCGCATTGGCGAAGAACAGTATGGCAAGCACTGGCTTCAGCGTGCGGCGGAAGGTCACGGGCAGCAGTATCAGGAGACTCAGCGACGTCAGTACCAGCGGCAGGGTGACCAGAACGGCGATTTGCCGCGGATCGCTCGGGACCACGATAGCCAGAACTTCCCTCCAGAATCGCAGATTGCAAAGGATTGCGAAGTAGGCGGCAGTTCCCAGCGCCAGCATTTCTGGCGTAGTGTTCAGCCGGTTCAGTCTTTTCGTGTCCATCGGTTCCCCGGAACAGCTTCCTCAAGCAACCGGGCTATCCTCGTGGCGCGGTCGTTGACGGCCGTTCGGGATTCGTTGGTTTTCCGTTAGCGTCGCCTCCGGGGTGCAATGCGATTGGTATCGGTACCAACGATCGTCTAACGCGAGTATGTCCAGACTCTCAAGCAGGCATTTTGGTCAGTCGCAGGGCCCCAGCGAGGCGCCCAGACTGCGGGTTGTGGACAGC
>JAUPLK010000247.1 GCA_030836925.1 Pseudomonadota bacterium | reverse complement strand
TCCAATTGTGTTATGAGCGCAATAATATGCCATGAAAGCGTGAATATACGGCAACTACGCAAGGCAATTGCCGCAAAGCGCTACTAGACTGTGCCTCAATCCACGGAGCACGGAACATGAGTTACGATCACCGCAAATACAGCGCCTTCAGGCCCCTTGCCGGCTGGCCGCGCAAATGGCCGGACCAGGTCATCGAGCGGGCACCCGACTGGTGTGCCGTCGACCTGCGCGATGGCAACCAGGCGCTGGTCAACCCGATGACGGTGGAGCAGAAGACCCAGTTGTTCCGTTTGCTGGTCGATATCGGCTGCAAGGAAATCGAGGTGGGCTTTCCGGCGGCCTCACAACCGGACTTTGATTTCGTGCGCAGGATCATCGCGGAGAAACTGGTGCCGGGAGATGTGCGCATCCAGGTGCTCACCCAGGCGCGCGAAGACCTGATCGCACGCAGCATCGAGTCGCTCAAGGGCGCGAAGAAGGCCAGCATCCACCTCTACAACTCCACCTCCACGGTGCAGCGTGAGCGCGTGTTCGGCATGGACCGCGAGGCGATCAAGGGCATCGCCGTGCAGGGCGCCCGGTGGATCAGGGACATGACGGCGCAGCATCCGGAAACCGAATGGGAGTTCCAGTACTCGCCCGAGAGCTTCACCGGCACCGAGCTTGAATATGCCGCAGAGGTGGTCAACGCCGTGCTTGCCGTGTGGCAGCCGCAAACCGGCCAGAAAGTGGTGATCAACCTGCCCGCAACGGTTGAATCGAGTACGCCGAATGTCTATGCCGACATGATCGAGTGGATGTGCGCGCACATCGATCATCGCGACAAACTGCGCGTCAGCGTGCACACGCACAACGACCGCGGCTGCGGCGTGGCGGCCGCCGAACTCGGCGTGATGGCCGGTGCGGATCGTGTCGAGGGCACCTTGCTCGGCAACGGCGAGCGCACCGGCAACATGTGCCTGGTGACCATGGGCATGAATCTCTATTCGCAGGGCGTGGATCCAGGGCTCGATTTCTCCGACATGCGCCGCATCGTGCGCACGGTGGAGCAGTGCACCGGGATCAGCACGCATCCGCGGCATGCCTGGGCCGGTGAGCTGGTCTACACGGCCTTCAGCGGCAGCCACCAGGATGCGATCCGCAAGTCACTCGCCAGGCAGGAAAGCGACGAAGCCTGGCAGGTTGCCTATCTGCCGATCGATCCCTGCGATATCGGCCGCAGCTACGAGGAAGTCGTGCGCATCAACAGCCAGTCGGGCAAGGGCGGCGTGCTGTACGTGTTCGAGCGCGAGTTCGGCATCACTCTGCCGCGCTGGCTGCAGATCGAATTGTCGCGCGTGGTGCAGCGCCATGCCGAGCAGACCGGCGGTGAAGTCGGCGGCAGCGTCATCCGTCAGCTCTTCGACGAGGCCTTCGTTGCCGTGCCCGAGGGCTGGCGACTCGGCAATTTCGATATCCACCGCGACGGCAACCGCGTGCGCCTGGAGGCAAGTATCGGTGGTCAGGACGTGGCCGGAGAGGGCAACGGTGCGGTGGAGGCGCTGATGGATGCGCTCCGGCAGGTGCATGGCGTCAACGGTTCCGTCGAGGCTTTCGATGAATACGCCCTCGGCAGTGGCACCGCCGCCAGCGCGATGGCCTGCATCAAGTTGCGCATCGGTACGCAAGTAAGCGTGGGCGTTGCGCTGGCCGAAGACACCACCACCGCCACCCTGCAGGCAGTGCTGAGTGCCTTTGGCCGGCAGAAGGCGGCGGTCAGGGTGGCGGCCTGAATGCGCCTGTTTGATTTCGGGCGCGCGCCGAATCCGCGGCGCGTACGCATCTTTCTGGCCGAGAAGCAGGTCGAGATACCGCGGGTGACCGTGAACCTGTTTCGCCGCGAGCAGTTGTCGCCGGAGTTCCTGGCCATCAATCCCGGCGGCACGGTACCCGTCCTCGAGCTTGACGATGGCACATACCTCAGTGAGTGTCTGGCCATCTGCCACTATCTTGAAGCCCTGCATCCACAGCCGGTGCTGTTTGGTGCCACGCCCCGTCAGCAGGCGCTGGTACTGATGTGGGCGAATATCGTTGATCACGAGGGCATGTCGGCGGTGGCCGAAGTGCTGCGCAACCTGTCGCCCGGATTCCGGGAGCATGCGCTGGCCGGACCGCTGGCCTGTGCACAGATCCCGGCGCTGATCGAACGCGGGCGACGGCGGACCGAGCAGTTCTTCGACCGTGTCGAACAGCAGTTGCAACATCAGCCCTGGCTGGCCGGTGAACACTATTCCTATGCGGACATCAGCCTGCTGGTGACTGCCGATTTTGCCGGCTGGGTGGATATCGTGCCCATGCAGACCAGGCCGGCCCTCAGGCGCTGGCATGAGCGGGTTGCTGCACGGCCGGCTGTGCAGGCCTGATCTCCGGCTGGCCCTGCGCTTGCCCGGCAGCGTGGTCAGCGCGGCAGCAGGGTGACGATTCCGGTTTCGTTGGCGAGCACGGCGAGATCCCGGGCCGTGCGGTGATCGACATTGACCAGATCCGCATCGGCACCGGCTACCAGCAGCAGTTGTACAGCCTCACCGCGTCCCTGTGCTGCTGCGACCATGAGGGCCGTATTGCCGACCTTGTTGCGCAGATTTGTGTTGGCCCCGGCAGCAATCAGCTCGCTCAGGATATCGGAGTGCCCTGCTGTTGCGGCAGTGATGAGGGCTGTGTTGCCGTCGCGACTGCGGGCATCGACAGTGACGCCCAGTTTCAGCAGCGCCGTCACTGTGCTGCGGTCGCCGCGCCGCGCGGCTGCGATGAGCGGTGTTTCATTTTCGCGGTCGCCGATGTTCAGGTCGGCGCCGGCTGTGGCAAGCAGCGCGATGATCTGAGTCTGCCCGGCCTGTGACGCTGACAGGGCCGCCGAGCGGCCCTTGTCATCGCGGGCATCCGGATCTGCACCTGCGTCGAGCAGCGCACGCACGATGGCGTTCGAGCCCTGGCTGGCAGCCGCGATCAGGGGGGTCACGCCGCCGGGACCTGCCTGATCAACCGGCACACCGGCGCGCAACAGTTCGATTGCCACGGCCTGATGGCCACCGGCGACAGCTCGCGACAATGGAGTTTGCCGGTTGCGGTCATGTTCGTTCGCTCGGGCCCCGCGCTGGATCAGCAGGATGGCCAACGCGGCGTCGCCGCTGCCGGCGGCCTGCATCAGGGGTGTCTTTCCTTCTGCGTCGCCGGCGTTCAC
Organism: Pseudomonadota bacterium; assembly: GCA_030836925.1. GTDB lineage: Bacteria > Pseudomonadota > Gammaproteobacteria > Steroidobacterales > SHZI01. The sequence continues at coordinate 166 of JAUPLK010000247.1, read as the reverse complement.
GTCGGCGCCATGCTCGAGGAGCAGTGCGACGATGTCGCGATGTCCCCGCTCGGCAGCCCGGTTGAGAGCGGTCATCCCGTCCTGGTCGCGCGCCGATATGTCAGCGCCATTGCTGATCATTTGTTGCACGAGATCGGTGCTGCCACGCCAGGCCGCGTAGATCAGT
>JAUPLK010000246.1 GCA_030836925.1 Pseudomonadota bacterium | reverse complement strand
AGCGCGAGCGGATCGCCACCGCTCAGGATGATTTCCTGCAGGCTGTGGTCGGCGGCAATCGCGTCGAGCGCGGCAGCGAGCGCAGCCGGGGTTGCGCTGTGCCCGGCGTAGGGGAAGGCGCGCCGGAAGCAGTAGCGGCAGTGCACGGCGCAGGCGCCGGTCGTGATCAGCAGGGCGCGGCCGGCGTATTTCTGCAGCAGTCCGGGCGCCAGCACGCTGTCGAGGTCGCCGACCGGGTCGGTGCCGAAGTCCGGCCGGACGGTGTTTTCGGCGTCCACCGGCAGTACCTGCCGGAGCAGTGGGTCGGCAGGGTCGCCATACCGCATGCGGGCGACGAATCCGCGCGGGACACGCAGCGGAAAAGCCGCTGCCGCCTCGGTCGATACGTTGCAGGCCTCGGCGGTAAGGCCGAGTGCGGCCAGCAGGTCGCCCAGGCGTGTATGAGCCTGGCCGAGTTCAGCCTGCCAGGACGATCGGCCATGCCTGTGCGGGGTAATCGCGTGCATCGGTGGTCCATCTGCTGCCGGGGTCTGCCCTCGGCACTACACTGCGGCTAGAATACCCGGCCACGGAAAGGAATGGGTTCATATGGCCAATTACAGTGCGAGCGATCTGCGGGGCGGCAGCAAGATTCTGATCGATGGTGATCCCTGCGCCGTGGTCGACAACGAATTCGTCAAGCCGGGCAAGGGCCAGGCCTTCAACCGCATCCGTATCCGCAACCTGCGTACCGGGCGGACGGTGGAAAAAACCTTCCGCAACAGCGACTCCATCGAGTCTGCCGATGTCGTCGACAGGCCGATGCAGTACCTCTACGCCGATGGCGAGATGTGGTACTTCATGGATCCGGAAACCTTCGAGCAGATCCCCGCTTCGGATACGGCTGTCAGCGAGGCCAAGCAGTGGTTGCGCGAGCAGGACACCTGTACGGTGACCCTGTGGAACGGCGTGCCCTTGACGGTCGTCCCGCCGATGTTCGTCGAACTGAAGATCGTCGAGACCGACCCGGGTGTGCGCGGAGATACGGCAACCGGCGGCATGAAGCCGGCCCGCCTGGAGACCGGGGCCGTGGTGAAGGTTCCGCTCTTCATCAATGAGGGCGAAGTGATCAAGGTGGATACCCGCTCCAGCGAGTACGCGTCACGGGTCAAGTAGCGCCTGTTTCATGAACCGGCCGGAAAGCTGATCGCCGACTGGATGTCCGGCAGGCCCAGCAGAAACATCAGCACCCGGTCGAAGCCCACCGCAACGCCGGCACAGTCGGGCAATCCCGTCGCAAGTGCGGCCAGCAGCGCCCGATCAGGCATGACGGCCGGTCGACCCAGGCGCGCACGTGCGGCCCGGTCGCTGCTGAAGCGACGCGCCTGTTCTTCCGCATCGCGGAGTTCACGATAACCGTTGGCGACTTCCAGGCCGGCGCAGAAGATCTCGAAGCGTTCGGCGATGCGCCCGTCGTCGGGGTCGATCCGTGCGAGTGCCGCCTGGCTGGCCGGATAAGCGCTGACCACCGCAAGCTCGGTGGCCGCCAGATGCTTGCTGACCGCATGGCTCATCAACAGATCCAGCCAGGCATCGACATCGTCGCCGAGACGGTTTTCCAGCCCGGTATCCAGGCTGCTGCCGAGCGCCTCGCGCGCGCAGTTGCGCAGCATCACCGCATCGGCGCCCAGCGGATCGATACCTGTCGCCGATAGAAAGAGTTCGCGATAGCTGAGGTATACCGGTGCCGCCAGCTGCCTGCCGACGACGCTGGCCAGCGTGGCAATCAGTTCGCAGCTCTCGTCAGCCAGCGCGCGCAGCGTGCAGTCACGGCGATACCATTCGAGCAGCGTGAACTCCGGTTCGTGACGCCGGCCTGCCTCGCCGTCACGGAATACCTTGCCCAGCTGCCAGATGTCCGGCGCACCGGCGGCCAGCAGCCGCTTCATGTGGTATTCGGGCGAGGTGTGCAGCCAGAGCTTGCGGCCATCGGCGAGGTGTGCCGGGATGTTGGCCAGATGCGGATCGCTGACCGCATGCGCCACCAGTGCCGGCGTTTCAACCTCGAGCAGGCCGCGCTGCCGGAAAAAATCCCGCGTTGCGCCGAGGAGGCGGGCACGCTGTACCAGCGTGTCGAAGCTGGCCGAGGGTTGCCACTGCATGCGCCGGGGTTCAGCCAGGCCGGGACTGGCCCAGACCTTCGCCCATCCGTACGCTGCGTCCGGCGATGCTGCCGGCATCCCAGTCGATGAGTCCTTTCTCTGCCACCACCACGACGGTGGAGCCGAGGTTGAATTGTCCCAGCAGGCCGCCGGCTGGAATTGCCAGATGCGGGACGTCGGCAGGATAGCGGCTGCGGGTCACTTGTTTGCCTGGCGCAACTTCACCGGTCCAGGCCAGCGAGATGCTGGCGACATTCATGGCACCCACCAGTACCACCGCGAAGCGACCGGCCGGATTCTCGCACCAGAGGATCACGCGCTCATTCGCTGCAAACAGCCCGGGTACGGCGCGCGCGGTACGCTGGTTTACCGCCCACCGTCGCCCGGGCACATAGACCACCTCGCGTACCTGGCCGGCCAGCGGCATGTGTACCCGGTGATAGTTGTGTGGCGCGAGGTAGATCGTCAGCGTGGCACCATCGTGAAAGCGGGTCACCGCCGCATCGTCGGTGGCCAGGAAATCGGCGAGCCGGTAGCGAAAGCGCTTGGCCTGGATCAGGTGATTGCCGGTGGCGTAACCGATTTCCTCGATCCGGCCGTCGGCGGGGCTCAGCACGGTGTTGGTGCCCCCGGCGAGCGGACGCGCGCCGGGCCGCAGCTCACGGGTGAAGAATGCATTGGCATGTTCCCAGGCCGCCGGTTCCGGGTGCTCCACTTCGCTGACATCGACTTTGTAGAAGCGGATGAAGCTGCGGATCAGGAGGTTGCGCAGCCAGGGTGCGCGTTGACGCGCCAGCCAGTAGACGCCGCGCCCAAGCAGGCGCGCCGGCAGCAGGCGCTGGAACAGCACGAAGAGCTGGTCAGGCACGCCCTGCAACATGGTCCCGGTTCCGGTCTGGTCTGGCACCAGCGTATTCTATACGGCCGATTCGGGCGCTGATGGTCAGGGAGTGATGGCAGGCAGGAGAACTGGCGGTGACAGTGTGGTGGACAGCAGCGTCGCCGGGCTGATTGCACGCTGCACCCAGGCACTCGAGCGCAGCGCGGTCTGCTTCGGACATGGCACCGACAATGCGCGCGACGAGGCGGCAGCGCTGGTCTTTCACGTGCTCGGGCTGGAGCACGCCGATGCGCGACGCGCCTATGCGCTGCCGGTGTCCGCAGCCGGGCAGCAACAGGTGGCCGCGATGCTTGAAGCGCGCATCAGCACGCGTCGGCCGCTGCCCTATCTGACGGGCGAGGCCTGGT
>JAUPLK010000245.1 GCA_030836925.1 Pseudomonadota bacterium | reverse complement strand
AAGATTTCCGGCGGCACGACATGACCGTTCATCAGCGGAAAGGTGTTGTAGGCCTTGCCCGCACGGATGCCGGCGACGAAGCCGCCGGTGACGACCATGTAGCAGGCCAGCACGAACAGCCAGAATCCCAGGCGCTGCACGCGGCGGTAGCCTTCATGGGCGAAATAGCGCACGCGTTCCTCGAGTAGCCCAAGCGCCACCCACATCATGGCAATGAAGATGACGAAGGCGAGCGAGAGGTGCGCGGTGAGGCGGTACTGGCTGACGCGCGGATCGTCCACCAGCCCGCTCTTCACCATGTACCACCCCATGGCGCCCTGCAGGCCGCCCAGGAGGAAGATGCCCAGCAGCTTCGGCACCAGCTTGCGATCGACCTTGCGCCGCAGCAAAAAATAGAGAAAAGGCAGAAAGAAAACCAGACCGATGGTTCGTCCGAGCACCCGATGGAAGTACTCCCACCAGAAGATGCCCTTGAATTCATCGAGGGACATGCTGTGATTGACCTGCTGGTATTCCGGTGTCTGCTTATATTTTTCAAAGACTTCGAGCCAGTCGGCCTGGGACAGGGGCGGCAGGGTGCCGACCAGCGGCTGCCACTCGACGATGGAAAGCCCTGAATGCGTCAGCCTCGTCACCCCGCCCACCACCAGGGTGGCAAAGACCATGGCGGAACAGGCAAAGAGCCAGACCGCGATCTGGCGGCGCGCATCGGGGTTCATGTTCGGGTTCGGAATGCGGATTTGACGGAATTTTACGTCTTGAAATTCGAGCGCAAATTATATGCGACAACGTGCCGCACCGCCGTATGCAAGTGATTGCGTATTTGGGCGTTTCTTAACCTAGATCAAACTATTCATAACGCCCGCAACGTAACTTATCGCCCGTTAAATACCCGAAGTTTGTCTTGTCGAAAACCGCGCCACCCAGGGCGACAAAAGGAGGCTTAGATGGCTGATCAAGAAGAACGCATCCCAGTAATGCAGAAGTGGCTGGACAATCCATTTTTACTGGTATTCCTAGGCGTCGCAATGCCAACGGTGCTCTACATCGTGTGGGGCGTGATGGAAATTGCCAACATCCCGGTCGCACGCTGACCCGCATCCGTTTTAATTTTCAGGGAGAAATTGATGAGTGCAATACTGCCCCCCTCGGAGCGGGTCTGGTGGAATCAACCGATCGACAAGCTCGAATTCATCTGGATCGCGATCGCGTTTGTATGGTCGCTGACCATGTTCGGAATGATGATCTGGTGGCACATCTACGGCAACCAGAACCTCGCCAACGAAACCTACAAGACCACCAAGGAGATGTTCGCCGCCAAGGCCCAGGCCGTGGTGGACCAATACACGGTGCGCACCGAGACAGACAAGCAGGTCCCTGTCGTCAAGCCGCCCGCCGGCTCCGACATCTACCTGATCGGACGCCTGTGGGACTGGTGGCCGATCTACGAACTTGAGAAGGGCAAGACCTACAAGCTCCACCTCTCGGCGATGGACTACATGCACGGCTTCTCGCTGCAGCCGCAGAACATCAACATCCAGGTGCATCCGAACTACGACCACGTCGTCAAGATCACGCCGACACAGGCCGGCACCTACTCCATCGTCTGCAATGAATACTGCGGCATCGGCCATCACACGATGGTCGGGCGCATGTACGTGAAATAAGGGGGCGTGTAAATGGCTACCACATACCGCATCTGCCCGCGTTCCGGGCTGCAGTTCGACACCGCTGCCGAGAAGCTGATGCGCTTCCACGCCGTCGCCGGCGTGCTTGCGCTGCTTGTCGGCGGCATCATGGCGCTGGGCGTCATCCTCACCCGCTGGCCGGCCATCAAGCTGCTGCCGGCGGACACCTTCTACATGGTGCTCACCGCGCACGGCATCGACATGCTGATCTTCTGGATCATCTTCTTCGAGATGGCCGTGCTGATCTTCGCATCCTCGACGCTGCTGCGCTGCCGCCTGGCGATGCCGAAGCTGGCCTGGGTCGCCTCCATCCTGATGGTCATTGGCGCAATCATGACCAACGTCGCCATCTTCCAGGGCGAGTCGAGCGTGATGTTCACCTCCTACGTGCCGATGCAGGCCAAGCCGCACTTCTACCTCGGCCTGATCCTGTTCGCCGTGGGCGCACTCCTCATCTGCTTCATCTTCCTCGGCACCCTGGTGGTGGCCAAGGCGGAGAAGACCTATGAGGGCTCGATTCCGCTGGTGACCTTCGGCGCGCTGACGGCCTGCATCATTGCCATCTTCACCATCGCCTCCGGCGCCATCATCCTGATCCCGACCTTCCTCTGGTCGCTCGGCTACATCCGCGAGATCGACTCGCTGATGTATCGCGTCGTCTGGTGGGGCCTCGGCCACAGCTCGCAGCAGATCAACGTCTCCGCGCATGTGGCGATCTGGTACGCCATCGCCGCCATCGTCTTCGGGGCAAAGCCGATGTCCGAGAAGGTGAGCCGCACGGCCTTCTTCCTCTACATCCTGTTCCTGCAGCTCGCTTCCGCCCACCACCTGCTGTCCGACCCTGGCTTGAGCTCGGAGTGGAAGATCGTCAACACCTCGTACTTCATGTACTTCGCGGTGCTGGCCTCCATGATCCACGGGATGACGGTGCCGGGCGCCATCGAGCAGGCGCAGCGCCTGAAGGGCTACAACAAGGGCCTTTTCGAGTGGCTGAGGAAGGCACCCTGGGGCAACCCGGCCTTCTCGTCGATGTTCCTGTCGCTGATCGGCTTCGGCTTCCTCGGCGGCATCTCCGGCGTCATGATGGGCGCGGAACAGCTCAACATGCTGATCCACAACACCATCTACGTGCCGGGCCACTTCCACGCAACGGTCGTCATCGGCACCACGCTGGCGTTCATGGGCCTGACCTACTTCCTGGTCCCGGTGCTGTTCAAGCGTGAGGTGCTGTTCCCCGGCTTTGCCAAGATCCAGCCCTACCTCTTCGGCCTCGCCATGTACGTGGTGGCGCTGGTGATGATGGGCGCGGGCACCCTGGGGGTTTCCCGCCGTCACTGGGACATGGCCTTCGCCGGTGCGCCGATGGCCTACGAGTGGCCGGGCGCCGCCTACCTGATGATGGGCCTGACGGGCATCTTCAGCTGCATCGCCATCGTCGGCGGCGCGGGCTGGATCCTGCAGATCGTCCTCTCGATCCTCTTCGGCAAGAAGCTGGAGGAAGGCGAACTGCGCAGCACGCCGATCCCGCTGACCCTGCCCGCGCCGACCACGGGCAGCAAGGTGCATCCGCCTGCCACCCCGGGGACGATGGTGCTGGCCCTGATCTTCCTCACGGCCTTCATCCTGTACTACTTCGTGAACTGGAAGTACCTGTCCTCCCTGTGGGGTCTGTCGTAAGACCGATTTTCCCGGCCGCCAGGCCGG
>JAUPLK010000244.1 GCA_030836925.1 Pseudomonadota bacterium | reverse complement strand
AGCGCTGCCGGCAGTGGTGGCAGCATTGGCGGAAAGGGCCCGGGAATCGAGGGGCCCTTCCTCGACCTGCGCACCGGCAGGGGCAACCAGATGGCCTACGCACGCATCCAGGGCGATACCGACTGGGGCAGGCAGAAGTACTTCTGGTTCAAGGGCTACGTCAACGCCGTCCAGCCCGGCAAACGCGCGGTGAACCTGGTGGGCTCGCAGGGCTTTGGCGCCATCCGCCTGATCCAGCGGCCCGACGGCGCGATCGAGCGCCTGTGCCGCGAGATCATCCTGTATACCGATCTGCGCAGCGGTGAAGTGCTCAGCGAGTGGAAGAACATCCTGACTGGCGAAGTGGTAAGGCCCGTCCACGTCGACAACGATCCCTTCAACTACCTGATCGAGGAATACTTTCCCATGCCACCGTCCTTTGGCGGCCTCAACAAGGATGGCCCGCCGCCAAAGCGCATGCCCTTCATCCTGCCCTGGTACCAGCATGGCGACTGGCTCGAAATGGAAATCCATATCCATCTCGCCTACCCGAGCGCCCTGCAGCCCGACAAATGGCCGCGCGAATCAGCCGGCCCGATCGCCCAGGTGTCCGAGTACTTCGCCCACCATGTGCGGGTCGCCGACATGCAGAATCCGAAGCTGAGCACCGTGGATTACCGCGGCACCTGGAATCGCGTCACCCCCTGGCTGCCGTGGATGCTGATGGGCCAGGCCCCGGGTTTCTGCCTGTACAACTGCTTCATGGGCACGACCACCAACCTGGAGGAGATTTTTGCCCGGCCGGTGCTCGACTACGCGGAGAAAAACTACGCGAAGTATTTCAACGCACCGGAAAAATGGACGGGCGAGCCCAGCCTGTCGAGCCTGGAGCACTTCGCCCGCACGCAGACGCCGGCGCCGGTCAAGCCTGCAGCAGCGCCAGCCCCGCAGTGAGGGCCTGTGTCAGCTGACGCAGCTCTGCAGGCGCGATGATGTAGGGCGGCATCAGGTAGATCAGCCGGCCGAAGGGACGGATCCAGACGCCGGCTTCGACAAAGCAGCGCTGCAGTTCGGCCACCGGCACCGGATGGCGTGTCTCGACCACGCCGATCGCGCCGAGCACGCGCACCTCGGCAACTGCCGGGTGTGCGGCCAGCGGTCCGAGTTCCTCGCGCAGCTGCGCCTCGATGGCCTGTACGCGCGCCTGCCAGGGACTTTCGAGCAGCAGTGCGGTGCTGCGCGCCGCAACCGCTGCCGCGAGCGGATTGGCCATGAAGGTCGGCCCGTGCATCAGCACACCGCCATCCGCCGAAATGCCGTGGGCGACACGCCGCGTGGCCAGGGTCGCCGCCATGCTCAGGTAGCCGCCGGTCAGCGCCTTGCCGAGGCAGAGGATGTCCGGCTCCACGCCCGCATGCTCGCAGGCAAACAGGCGGCCGGTGCGGCCAAAACCGGTGGCGATCTCGTCGGCGATCAGCAGCACCTCGTGCTGCCGACACAGCTCGGCCACCTGCCGCAGGTAGTCGGCCGAGTAAAACCACATGCCGCCGGCGCCCTGCACCACCGGTTCGATGATCACCGCGGCCAGTTCGCCGGCATGCCGTTCGATGAGCGCCGCGAAGCTGTCGATGTCGCCGGGCTGCAGCGCCGCGCCGAAGCGGCTGCGCGGCCGGTCCGCGAACAGCTGCCGCGGCAACACCGCTGAAAAGCGCTCGTGCATGCCATTGACCGGGTCGCACACGGCCATCGCGCCGAAGGTGTCACCGTGATAGCCACCGCGAATCGTCAGCAGGCGCGACCGGCGCAGCTGTCCCTGCGCCTGCCAGTACTGCAGCGCCATCTTGATCGCCACTTCGACCGATACCGAGCCGGAGTCGCAGAAAAACACGTGTTGCAGCGGCGCCGGCGTGATGGCGATCAGCTGGCGTGCAAGGCTGATCGCCGGCGCATGCGTCAATCCGCCGAACATCACGTGCGCCATGCGGCCAAGCTGCTCCGTGACCGCCCGGTTGAGTTCCGGATGGTTGTAGCCGTGAATCGCACACCACCAGGATGACATGCCGTCGATCAGCTCGCGCCCGTCCGCGAGCCTGAGCCGCACGCCAGCCGCAGACGCCACCTCGCAGGCCGGCAATGGCGCCGTCATCGAGGTATAGGGATGCCAGACATGCTCGCGATCGAAGTCGGACATCAGCGCGCTCCGAACAGGCTGGTCGCATCGAGCCAGGTATTCAGCCGCTCCGGCGTGCAGCCCCCGGCCAGAAAGGGTACCGTCCCCAGGCGCAGGGCCGGCAGACGCTGTTCGAGCGCGCGCACATTTTCGGCCAGCGCCTCCATCTCCGGCGTCACGCCGTTCGCCACCCAGCCGGCCAGCTGCAGGCCCGCGGCCGTGATCGCCGCGGCCGTGAGCAGCGCATGATTGATGCAACCGAGCCGCATGCCCACCACCAGGATCACCGGATAGCCGAGGGCGACAGCGAGATCGGCCATCGTTTCGGTCTCGTTCAGGGGCACCAGCCAGCCACCGGCCCCCTCGACCAGCAGCGCTTCCGCACCGCTCGCCGCCTGCGCGCGGACATGGTCCGCCAGTTCGGCCGCACGCAGGACGATACCGGCCTGCGCGGCAGCCAGATGCGGTGCGATCGCCGGCTCGAGCGCCACGGGATTGATCGCCGCATAGTCAGCCGACAGGCTCGAGCAGCGCTGCAACAGCAGGGCATCCTCGTTCACCAGTCGCCCGTCTGCATGCGCACAGCCGGCCGCCACCGGCTTCAGCCCCAGGCCACGCAAGCCGTGAGCCTGCGCGGACAGCAGCAGCGCCGACGCAACCTGCGTCTTGCCCACACCGGTATCGGTACCGGTGACGAAATAGCACTGCGGCTTCATGACTCCAGCACCTCGGCGAGTGCGGCCAGCAGCCGGTCGATATCGGCCGGCTCATGCCGGGCCGAGAAGGTGATGCGCAGGCGCGCAGTGCCGGCCGGCACGGTCGGCGTGCGGATCGTGCCGACCAGCACACCGCGCGCCTCGAGCGCCGCGCCGAACTCGAGGGTCGGACCCGAGGCGCCGATGACCAGCGGCTGGATCGGCGTGGACGACGGCAACAACTGCAGGCCGAGCTGCGCCGCGCCCTGCCGGAACCGCGCCACGTGTTCGGCGAGGCGCGTACGCCGCCACTCCTCGGCCCGCGCGATGCGCAGGCTCTCCAGCGTGGCCACGGCCAGCGCCGCCGGCATGGCGGTGGTGTAGATGTAGTGGCGCGCGCGCTGGATCAGCGTTTCGATCAGGCTGTCGCTGCCGGCGACAAAGGCGCCGGCGGTACCGAAAGCCTTGCCGAGCGTCCCCACCAGCACCGGCACTTCATCGCAGCCGTGGCGTGCCGGGTTCACCACGCCGCAGCCCTGCACGCCGTGCA
>JAUPLK010000005.1 GCA_030836925.1 Pseudomonadota bacterium | reverse complement strand
GCCGTGCGATGCTCGTAGGGACCGGCCAGGAAGCCCTTCTCGGAACAGTAGATGAGCCGGGGATATTGGACCTTGAGCGTTGCATAGCCGAGGCCGAGGCGGTCCATGGTGCCGGGCCGGAAATTCTCGATCAGGACATCAGCCTTGCTGATCAGGCGCTGCACGGCTGCAAGGCCATCAGGCGATTTGAGATCGACGCACAGGCTGCGCTTGTTGCGGTTGTACATCGGGAAATAACCCGAACCCGAACCCGGCAGATGCCGGGTGCTGTCGCCGTCCACCGGCTCGATCTTGATCACGTCCGCGCCCAGATCGGCAAGGATCAAACCGGCCGCCGGCCCCATGACCATGTGCGTGAATTCGATCACCCGCACCCCTGCGAGGGGCAAACCCTGCGAACCTGTCATCACTGCGCCTTTTCCGTGTTATGTCTGTTGCCAGCGCCGGCTGGCCCCGGCAATCGGGGCATGGATTATCCACCACCCCGGCCCCATATAGAATAAAGGTCTGCACTTACCAGGAAGCCCGCATGTCCGCCAGCAGCGAAATCGATGTACTTGTCAGCGAAGTAGGCCCCCGCGACGGCCTGCAGAGCATCAAATCCGTGCTGCCCACTGCGGCCAAGAAGGCCTGGATCGCAGCCGAGGCAGCCGCCGGCGTGCGCGAGATCGAGGTCTGCTCATTCGTGCCCGCAAAGCTCATGCCGCAGATGGCCGATGCTGCCGAGATCGTGGCCTATGCGCGCACGATCCCCGGCCTCACGGTGCTGGCACTGGTGCCCAACTTCAAGGGTGCCGAGAACGCGATAAACGCCGGTGCGCACAAGATCGCGCTGCCGCTCTCCGCCAGCGAGACCCACAGCAAGGCCAATCTGCGCAAGAGTCATGCTGACGTGATCGAGGATGTGCGCCGGATCGCCGAACTGCTGCGCAGTCTGCCGGCAAATCGCCGCCCCGGCTTCGAGGGCAATATCGCCACCGCCTTTGGCTGCACACTTGAGGGTGTGGTGCCGGAAAGGAAGGTCGTCGAACTGGCGGTGGCACTCATGGAGGCCGGCTGCGAGGACATCGGCCTGTCGGACACCACCGGCTATGCCAACCCGGCGCAGTTGCGGCGCCTGATCCGGCTCGTGCGCGCGGCGGTGGGCCGCGACAAGCTCTCCAGCGTGCATCTGCACAACACCCGCGGCCTGGGTCTGGCGAACGCGCTGGCGGCGCTGGAAGAAGGCATCACGACGCTGGACAGCTCGCTCGGTGGCCTCGGCGGCTGCCCGCACGCGCCCGGCGCCAGCGGCAACATCGTCACCGAAGACCTGGTGTTCATGCTTGATGCGATGGGGCTGCGTACCGGCATCGACCTCCGCAAGTTGCTCGAGGTCCGGCAGATCCTGCGCGAGAATCTGCCGGACGACGAGCTGTACGGTTTCACCCCGGACGCCGGGCTGCCCAAGGGCTATGCGCCCGGCGGCTGGGGAATCGCATAACGGCAATCAATACTTGAAGTTCATGTCCAGCTGGAAGCGGTCGTAGTCGAGCCCTGCACCGGTATCCACGGCGGCCTCGTTGATGAAGTAGGTGACTGCAACGTTCCACTTGTCGCCGAGGGCATAGGCACCCTGCAGGCGGTGCCCCTTGTTGTCGGTCCTGCCACCGGCGAAATCCGAGTCGGTAAGGCCGGCAAACACCGCATCGGCTTCGAGGTCCTGGTAGGCGTAACCGACCTGCCATGTGCCCTTGGCCTTGGCCGCGCCCAGCTGCGTACCGGCCACCCAGCCGGTATCGTAATCATCGGCGTCGGTGTTCTGCACGACGTTGGCAAAGACGCTGAGCGGCAGGCCCGCGACCTTCAGGCCCAGCTCGGCAAAGGCCTCGATCTCGTCATAATCGTACAGATAGGTTTCGCTTACGGGATCGAAACTGTTGCCGAAGAACTCTGCCGCCGCATTCGCCACGTTATAGAAAGGCCCCTTGCCCTCGGTATTGAAGCTGTAGTACCCGGCACCGGCCGTCAGTTTGACATCATCGGCAAGCGGCAGGCTGGCACCAAGCTGACCGCCCCAGGTGAACTGCTCTTCCTTCGTGCTGTCCGACTCCAGCCAGAAGCCGATCGCGTTGGCGAAGAACGGGCCATTGACGTAGTTCAGACCAAATCCTTCCGGGTTCCAGTCACTGTCCCACAACATGCCCTGCTGGCCGGGCCGGTACAACACGTTCTGGAACTTGCCGCCGCTGACGCTAAGCCCCTGCATGGCGGCCCACTTGAAGTAGGCGAGATCGAGCACGAAATCCTTGCTGGAGTTGCCGTTACCGAGGGTCTGGTTGACGGAGCGTGGATCGTTGTTGTCGGTAGTGCTCAATCCGAGGCCCAGCTCGATGTTGTCCTGCGGTTTGGCAATCACGCCGAAGCGGGCGCGAATACGCTGTCGATTGCGCTCATCGGCCTTGGCTTCATCGTCGATATTCTCGTAACGCATGCGCAGGTCGCCTTTCAGGCTGATCTTTTCAGCCCAGCTTGCTGCTGCCGGCGCTGTCGCTGCCGGAGCGGCCGCAACCTTTGCCACCGCCTGCTTCTGCTCTTCGACATCAGTCTGCGTTTTTTCTGTTGCCTTCTCGAGTTCGGCGATACGCTTTTCCTGGGCCTCCAGGCGGTCCAGCAATTGCTGCACGACCTCGTCCGATACGGCGGCGAATGCAGTCGGCGCATTCATCAGGGCGCCCAGCGCCAGAACGGATAACAGACGTTTCATTGGATTACCTCGCAAGTTCACATTTCGTTGCACATCGACAGTGAACGCGCTCGCGCACCCCGCCGGATGCACGCAGTCTGCCGGCGCTTTGTTACGGGAATATGAAAACAGCGACATAAAAGTCGCCGGAGAGGCCTGGAACTCAGCCGAAACGGCCGGTCACGTAGTCCTCAGTGAGCTTGTGCGCGGGATTGGTGAAGATCTTGTCGGTGGGACCGACTTCGATGATGCGGCCCAGATGGAAATAGGCCGTACGGTTCGAAACGCGCGCCGCCTGCTGCATCGAGTGGGTGACGATGGCAATGGCATATTTTTCAGACAGTTCATCGATCAGGTCCTCGATGCGCGCTGTCGCTATCGGATCAAGCGCTGAACACGGCTCGTCCATGAGGATGACTTCGGGATTGACGGCAATGGTTCGTGCGATGCACAGGCGCTGCTGCTGCCCGCCCGACAGGCCAGTACCCGGATCATCGAGCCGGTCCTTGACCTCGTCGACCAGACCAGCCCGTTCCAGACTGCCATAAACGATGTCGTCGAGTTCGGCACGATTGGCGGCAAGGCCGTGAATACGCGCACCGTAGGCGACATTCTCGTAGATCGATTTGGGAAAGGGATTCGGCTTCTGGAACACCATGCCCACACGGGCACGAAGCATCACGACGTCGGTATCGCGGGCATACATGTCCTGGCCATCGAGCCGGAAATCCCCCTTCACGCGGGCTGATTCGATGGTGTCGTTCATCCGGTTCAGGCAGCGCAGGAAAGTGGATTTCCCGCATCCCGAGGGTCCGATGAGGGCAATGACCTCATTGCGGCCGATATCCAGGCTGACATTGATCAGCGCATGCGTGTCGCCGTAGAAGACGTTGCCACCACGGACACAGATCACCGCGTCCTTTGCAGTGACGTCGCCAACCGTATCCGAAGCGAGGCGCTGGGCATCCGCAGGTACTGCCGCAGCGGGCACGGTATCCGCGGGGGGCGCAACGACATCCTGAGCCTTGTCCATGATCAGCATTATCCGCAATCTTCCCTGTGTGGCGCTACCAGCGTCGCTCGAAACGGCTGCGCAGCCATACCGCACTGGCGTTCATCACCAGCAGGAAGGCCAGCAACACCATGATCGCGGCTGAAGTACGCGCCACAAAGGCGCGTTCGGGGCTGTCAGCCCACAGGTAGATCTGCACCGGCAATGCCGTTGAAGGGCTCATGGGTCCGCCAGGCACATCGACGATGAACGCCACCATGCCGATCATGAGCAGTGGTGCAGACTCGCCCAGGGCCCGCGCCATGCCGATGATCGCGCCCGTGAGCATGCCCGGCAACGCCAGCGGCAGCACATGATGGAAAACCATCTGCATCTGCGATGCGCCTATCCCGAGCGCCGCCTCGCGCACCGAGGGCGGCACCGCCTTGATCGCGGCCCGCGAGGCGATGATGACCACAGGCAAGGTCATCAGCGTCAGGACCAGACCGCCGACCAGCGGTGCAGAACGCGGCAGGCCGAAGAAATTGATGAACACCGCAAGACCCAGCAGGCCGAACACGATGGATGGCACTGCGGCAAGGTTGTTGATATTCACCTCCACGATATCCACCCACCAGCTGCGGCGCGCAAACTCCTCCAGGTAGATTGCGGCAGCGACACCCAGCGGAAAGGACAGCAGCAGGGTCACCAGCAGCATGAAGAACGAGCCCTTGGTCGCACCCCAGATACCTGCCAGTTCCGGCTCACGCGAGTCACCGCTGGTGAAAAACGTCCTGTTGAAGCGCAACTCGATACGGTCGTCAGCCTGCAAACGTTCCAGCCATGCACGCTGGTTTGCCGAGAGCTTGCCGCCCATGTCCTCGCCGGATTTTCCGGCCGAGCGGGCCTTGATCCACAGATCCACATCACCGCTGAGCGGGAGCCAGAGCGATCGGGTCTGGCCGAGGATCTGCGCATCAGCCATGACGGTATCGCGCAGCTCGAATACGGCACCTGAACTGACCAACCCGTTGAGTTCACGCTTTTCCGCGCGGCTGGCGACCTCGGGCACCAGCTCCCGCAGCGCTGCCTTCACCAGCAGGGAATAATCCGCTGCCGACAGCACATCCAGGTCCCGCCCGCCGTCCGGATCGATCAGATCGGCGTCGAAATGAACATCAAGGCGTACAAAACCCTGCCGGAACGCGCTGTAGCCGCTGCCGATGATAGTGCCAAACAGGACCAGCAGAAAAACCACGCCCAGGCAAACCGAGCCCAGTCCGTACAAACGGAACAGCTGCTCGCTGCGATAACGGCGGCGCAGGCTGGCATCGACGCGACGACGCGTCTCCTCGGGACTCAGCTGGCGGCGGGCCCGATCGTCGTCGCCGTCATTGGCCCTCATTCGTACTGCTCCCGGTAACGGCGCACCACCTGCAGGGCGATGACGTTGAGTATCAGGGTCACGATGAACAGCATGAGTCCCAGGGCAAATGCCGCCAGGGTCTTGGGGCTGTCGAATTCCTGGTCGCCAACCAGCAGGGTGACGATCTGCACGGTCACCGTCGTCACTGATTCCAGCGGGTTGAAACTCAGGTTTGCCGACAGTCCCGCCGCCATCACCACGATCATGGTTTCACCGATGGCCCGCGATGCCGCCAGCAGCACCCCGCCCACGATGCCCGGCAGCGCGGCCGGCAACACGACCCGCTTGATTGTCTCGGAACGCGTGGCGCCGAGCGCAAAAGAACCATCCCGCATTGCCTGCGGTACGGCATTGATGGCATCGTCGGACAGTGAGGAAACGAAGGGAATGATCATGATGCCCATCACCAGGCCGGCACCCAGCGCGGCCTCGGAGGCGACCTCCAGACCCAGTTGCTGACCGGCGAGGCGGATTATCGGTGCAACCGTCAGGGCTGCGAAGTAACCGTAGACCACCGTCGGTATGCCCGCCAGCACTTCAAGCACCGGCTTCACGATACGGCGCAGGCGGGGGCGTGCGTACTCCGACAGGTAGATCGCGATCATCAGCCCGATCGGCACTGCGACCAGCAGCGCAATGCCGGAAATCAGAAGAGTGCCGACGAACAGCGGTACCGCACCAAAGGCACCGGATGAACCCACCTGGTCGGCCCGGATCGCGGTCTGTGGACTCCAGCTCAACCCGAACAGGAATTCACCCACCGGCACTTGCCGGAAGAATCGCAGCGCCTCGAAGCTCACCGAAAGCAGGATGCCGATGGTGGTCACGATCGCCAGCAGCGAAGCGAGGACCAGCATGAACCTGACCACCGCCTCGACGCGGTTCCGCGCCCTGAACTGCGGACGCAACTGAAGCCACGCCAGCGCAAAACCGCTGAACGACAGTGCAATGACCAGTCCGGCCAGAACCTTTCGGGAAGAATCGCGAAGGCTGTTGTAGAGATCGGCAGCCACGGCGAATTCGGCGCTGCGGCTCTCGTCCTGCATCTGCCCCGCAGCCAGGTTGCGGATATCGTTCAGCGTCAGGCTGAGTTGCGCTTCCGGCTGGTTGCGCAGCGCTTCGGGCAGCGAGGCAACCACTCGCGAGGTAATGAGCGAATCACTGAACGCCGCCCACATCAGCAACAGGGCGATGCCGGGTACCACCGCACCCAGTGACGCATAGTAGCCGTAGTACTTGGGCAGGGAATGCAGACTGCGCACACCGCCAGCCGGACGCGCCAGCGACAGCGCCCGCTGCCTTCCGAGAAAGAAGGCAGCGAGCACTATCGCGGCAAGAATCAGCAGCAGCGTGGGCAGACGCACTGCAATTACCTGGGTATCGGCATGGGGACCAGTTGCTTGACCTTGGCTGCAACTGCCTTGAATTCGGCAGACGGCAGGGGCACGAGGCCACGATCGGCCAGATAACCCTCCTCACCCATCGCCTTCAGGCTGGTGAATTCCTGCAGGTATTCGCTGATTCCGGGGATCGAGCCGATGTGTGCCTTCTTGACGTAGAAAAACAGCGGCCGCGAAACCGGATACTTCCCGCTGGCGATGTTCTCGAAAGTCGGCTCGACGCCATCGATCGGGGAGCCCTTTACCGCATCGGTGTTCTCCTCAAGGAAGCTGTAGCCGAAAATACCCACCGCCTTGGCATTTGCCTTGAGCTTCTGCACGATCAGGTTGTCGTTCTCGCCGGCCTCGATGAAGCGACCGTCCTCACGGATCGTGTGGCAGACCTGCTTGAAACGGGCCTCGTCCTGGTCCTTGATGGCCTTGATCCAGGAAACGGTCTTGCAACCGCCTTCCATGGCCAGTTCCACGAAGGCATCACGCGTGCCGGAAGTCGGCGGCGGACCCAGCACTTCGATGACGGTGGCTGGCAACTGCGGGTTGACGTCCTTCCAGGTCTTGTAGGGATTGGCAACCAGCACCTGCTTGCCGGTCGGATCAGGAACCTGTTTGGCGAGGGCGAGGTAAACATCACGCAGGCCGAGTTTCAGGCCGGGGGCTGCCACCGATTCGGCCAGCACGATGCCGTCATAACCGATCTTGACCTCGACCACCTCTTTCACGCCGTGGGCAGCACAGTCCTGAAGCTCGCCCGGCTTGATGGCACGCGAGCTGTTGGCGATATCCGGGTACTGCACGCCGACACCACTGCAGAAAAGCTTGATGCCGCCACCGGAGCCGGTGGACTCGACCTTGGGCGTCTTGAACTTGCCGGTACCGCCGAACTGCTCGGCGACGACCGTCGCGAAGGGATAAACGGTGGATGAGCCCACGATGCTGATGTAGCTGCGCGCCGCCTGCGAAAATACCGCACCGGGAAGGGTTGCGGCAATGGCTCCGCTGACCAGCAAAATCAGGGCTTTGTTTGATTGTTTCATGCAGACCTCCAGGGTCATGGCAGTGTTTCTGACCCGCGTCAGTCTAGGCAGCAATTGTTGCGGCTTTATTTCAGGTAGCGGCCGGGCGGTCGGCTTTGGCGGCATCCAGTTCCTGCCGCACAACCTCACGCTCGGTGTGCCGGATATCCCGGCCATGCACCAGATAGACCACGTATTCACCGATATTCTTGGCGTGGTCACCGATACGTTCAAGGGCACGGGCCGCCCAGGTGACGTCCATGAAGCGCCGGATGGTCCTCGAATCCTCCATCATCAGGGCGATGCACTGACGCGTGATCTGGTCGTATTCCTCATCGACCAGCTTGTCCTCTTCGATGACTGCCAGCGCATCATCGACGTCCATCCGCGAGAAGGCATCAAGCGCATCGTGCAACATGCTCTGCACATGTTCGCCGAGCGCCTTCAGCTCGCTGTAGGAAGCATAAAGCTCGCGATGCGCAGCCAGGTTCGAGGCCAGATAACCGATCTTGGATGCCTCATCGCCAACCCGCTCCAGGTCGGTGATGACCTTGATCACCGTGACGATCAGGCGCAGGTCAGCGGCAGCCGGCATGCGCGTGGCCAGCAGCTTGCTGCATTCCTCGTCGATCGACACCTCGAGCCGGTTGATCTTGAAGTCGTCGCTGGAGACCCGCAGGCCCATCTCGCTGTCGCCGGAGGTAATTGCCTCCACGGCCGTATCCAGATGCTGCTCGACCAGCCCGCCCATGCGCAGCACCTCGCTGCGCAGATGCTCCAGCTCGGCATTGAAGCGACGGGAGATGTGATGACTGAAGCCCTCGGATTCCATTACCTTGCTCCTGCGCGTGGCACGACTGTACAGGTTATCAGGATGGCGTGAGCCGATCCCGGGGAAAGTGACAGACAAAGCTGCTGCCGTGACCGAGCCGGCTGCGGATCTCCAGATCCGCATCGTGGCGGCGCAGCGCATATTTGACTATGGACAGACCGAGACCGGTACCCCCGCTCTGCCGGGCGCGGCCGCCGTCAGCCCGGTAAAAACGCTCCGTGACCCGCGGGATATCGGCCTCGGAAATGCCGATACCGGTATCCACGACAGCCAGGTGTCCGCCGTCCTCGTCGACGTTCCAGCTGATCGTGATCCTGCCCTCTGCCGGCGTATAGCGCACCGCGTTGGCCACCAGGTTCGACACCACGGACTGCAGCTCCGTCTCCTCACCGAGGATATTCACGTCGCTGTTGACCTGCACCTCGATCGGCCCGCCGAAGCCGGGCGAACTCTGCGCATCACGCCGGGCCAGCTCGATCAGGCCCGCAATACTCACCACCCGGTCCCTGGCGACAGATTGCCCCGACTCCAGTCTGGACAGCTGCAACAGGTCTTCAACCAGCCGGAACATGCGCTGCGCCTGCTCCTGCATGATCTGCACCGGCTGCGCCCAGATCGGCGGCTTGCCGGGATCATCAGCCAGCGTATCCAGGTAGCCCATGATCACGGTCAGCGGCGTCCGCAGCTCATGCGATGCGTTGGCGACAAAATCCCGACGCACCCGCTCGATCTTGACCCGCTGGCTGATGTCGCGGATCAGGAGCAGCGTCTGCTCCGGTCCGTAGGGGATCAGACGACAGGACAGCCAGGTATCGCCGCCTGTCGGCGACGGGATTTCCACGGCCGGGCGGTCGCCAGGATTGCGCAGATAATCGATGAAGTCGGGATGCCGCAGCAGGTTCTCGATACGCTGACCGCGGTCACCGCGCAGCTTGAGGTCCAGCAGCACCCTGGCTGCCAGGTTGTAGTTGAGGATCTCGTACTGCGCGTTGAGGATCACGCCGCCATCCGGAAATGCCTCGGTCGAGGCGCGCAACTCCTTGACCAGCCGACGGAAACGCTTGCCCCGCCGCTTGGCCTTGGTCTTGATGAACTGGATGCGGGCAAACAACGGCGGCCACACACCCTCGCCGTCGGGGATATCGGCAATCGAGCCGGCCGTCAGCCAGCGTTCGAGCCGATAGAGGTTGTACAGCTGCCAGCCCAGCGCAGCGAGCGCGACGATCAGCATGCCCAGTGCAGGGCGATCGTAAATCAGGCCAATCAGGGCACCGCCAACCAGGGCGAGGCCCAGGCGAACCAGCGTCCAGGTCCAGATGCTGGGCATCAGCAGACCGAGAAGCGGTAACCGGCGCCCCTGACAGTCTGCACATAAGGATCTGCGCCGCAGTCCTCAAGCGCCTGGCGCAGGCGCCGGACATGCACATCGACCGTGCGTTCCTCAACGTAGACGTTCTGCCCCCAGACCTTGTCCAGCACCTGCGTGCGGCTGTAGACCCGGTCGGGGTTTTCCATCAGGAACTTCAGCAGGCGGTACTCGGTCGGTCCCAGCCCGACCTCGCGGTCGCCTGCATGCACGCGATGGCTGACCGGATCCAGACGCAATTTGCCGGCAATCAACGGCTCATCCACCGACGGGGCGGAACGGCGCAGGACGGCATTGACCCGGGACAGCAGTTCGCGGGGTGAAAACGGCTTGGTGATGTAGTCGTCGGCACCGCTGTCGAGGCCAAGTACACGGTCGCGCTCATCGGCCCGGGCCGTCAGCATGATGATCGGAATGTCCCGGTTAACCGGTTCACGCCGCAGGGTACGGGTCAGCTCCAGACCGCTCGAGTCGGGGAGCATCCAGTCCACCAGGAGCAGATCGGGACGGGCATCGGCGATCTGCAGCCGGGCACTTGCCGCGTCACCGGCTTCATCGACTTCAAAACCGGCGCGCGTGAGATTGAAGGCAATCATCTGCCTGATCGGCAGCTCATCCTCGACCAACAGAATCCTGCGTGCGCTCATGGCCCCTGATCACGATGAAAGCGTGTGGGCATTTGAACACGGTTTTATTACAAAACCGTGTCGTTCTCAACACATACGGGTCCCGGCCCGGGTGTCCGGCTACTTCGCGGCCCCGGTTTCCTGCCGTATGTAGGCGATCACATTGGCGCGATCCTCGGGCTTGCGCAGACCCACGAAGACCATCCGCGTACCGGGCATGAAATCGCTGGGCCGGAGCAGAAACTTGTCGAGCGCCTCCACAGACCAGACCACTGCGGAGCCGGCCATCGCCTCAGAGTAGGCAAAGCCCGGTGCAAGCCCCCCCTTTCGGCCCATGATCCCGTGCAGGTTCGGCCCGACCTTGTTGGGCCCGGCAGCCTCGAGGCTATGACAGGCACGGCACTGCAGGAAAACGATCTGCCCTTTGGCCGGATCTGCACTGGCAAGCAGGACATTGATGTCATAGCTGTCTGCAGCCGCCGACGCATTGTCAGCCACAGCCGGTGCGCTGTTGACCTGCTCGGCGCAGGCCGTCACGAGCATGCTCATGCCAAGTGCGGCAATGGCAAAACGAAGACTGTCAGGCATTTCTTGAATCCTTTGTCGAATGACCAGCGGTCAGGTTGTTGGATCGGGAGCAGAGCCATTATCACGCATCAGGCTTGCCGCACGATGAATGGCCTTGCGGATACGGGGGTAGGTCCCGCAGCGGCAGATGTTGGTGACGGACTCATCGATGGCGGCATCGTCCGGATCAGGCGTCACCTGCAGGAAAGCCGAGACTGCCATGATCATGCCGGGCTGACAGTAACCGCATTGCGGAACCTGCTCGTCGATCCAGGCCTGCTGGACCGGATGCAGCTGCGGCCCGCTGCCAAGCCCCTCGATCGTGGTCACCGACCTGCCAGCCACTGCCGCAACCGGCAGGACACAGCAGCGCGCCGCGACGCCATCGATGTGGATCGTGCAGGCCCCGCACAGCGCGATGCCGCAGCCGTACTTGGTACCGGTGAGTCCGAGCGTATCGCGCAACACCCACAACAGCGGCATGCCGTCGGGAACATCGACTTCCAGGACAGAACCGTTGAGGGTGAAGCTGATCAAGATACGGGTACCCGGAAATTTATGCCGTTGCACCACGGGCCGGATTGGCCGTCAGCATGGCCGGATAGTCCTTCTCGGCACGCTGGCGATAGCCATCGGGCAGTTCATCGATCGAATCGAGCTTGGCACCGCCCGCATGCCAGACTACGTGGCCCGCCCGGTCGCCCATGTCCATCCACTTGAGCCAGGGCATATGCACCGTCGAGCTGAACACCACCGGCACACTGTCGAGCCGGGAATTCAGGAAATCCTTCTGGCTGGCAAACATGGTCTGCTGCTGCCAGCGGGGCGGCGGCATACCGGGCGGATAGCGCGTCCAGTTGTGCAACCAGACCATGTCACGCGCGAAGGTCCAGTCGAGGACCAGCGGCTGTTCCGGCAACTGTTCCAGCATGCGGGTAAAGCGGATGCCTTTCACCGAATAGTTGAAACCGCGGCCTGCCCCGCCACCCTGCACCGCCGGCACGACCGGGTTGCTCGCACCGGTATAGGGATTCTTGAACTCCGAAAGCAGCGCGCCGGTTTCGACATCGTGAAAAAAAGTGAGCGTGTTGCCGATCAGTTCGTAGGCGCCATCCGGCAAATGACGCATCCAGTACAACTCCATGCCCTGGAACTTCACAAGTGGCCGGGGATGCTCGCCGGGGACCACGCCGAAGATCGTGCCGTCATACCACCAGGGCACATCGCGTTCTTTCAGGCTTGCCGTCATGCGCACCAGGGCACGCAGATTGTTTTCCGGCAGACTGAGGTCCGGCGCGCGGGCCGGCGGCTGGCCTGACACATCGGGCAATGCGCTGCTGCTGCCCCCGAGGGCCAGCAGACCGAGACCTCCGGTGAAGGCGCGACGGGTGACTGGTGCATGCATGTGGCAATCGCTCTGTTGTGAGGGCGGCCCCTGCAATGCGCGGATGCAAAGGCCACAGGCAGAGAATACAGTAGGTGTTCGACTGGCACGAAACGGAATCACCACATGCGCGTCCACTGTCTGGCCATGCTTTTGTGCATCGTCGCATTTTCCGGCGTCTACGACGCGGCGGCGGCAGGCGACCCACAGCGCGGACGCGAAATTGCCACCGCATGCTCGGCCTGCCATGGACTCGACGGCAGCAGCCCCTCGCCGGCGTTCCCGATACTTGGGGGCCAGCATCAGGACTATCTGGTGCAGGCAATGCTGGCCTACCAGGCGGGCACACGCGCCGACTCGATCATGGGGGGTGCAATCCGGACGCTGAGCAGGCAGCAGATCGAAGACGTCGCCGCCTGGTTCTCGACACAGACAGGCCTGCGCACGGACCCGAGTAATCGAAGCGGCGGAGGGCCAGCAGCGACTCCAGCCGCCACCAACATTACCGCGCAGGCCAGCACGGCGGGCGCGGCTGGTGCCCTGTCCGGCATCGCGGCACCGGCACGGGCCGCAGGCGACCCGGCGGAAACCTCCGGCTGCCCGGTGGCCGGATCGGAAACGCAGGACACCGACCGCGATGGACTCGCTGACGCTTTCGACGCAGCCCCGAAAGATGCCGGCGAGTTTGTGCGCGACGCCGACGGTGATGGCTGGTTCGACATCTGCAGCATTCAGCAGTTGCAGGCCATACAGACGCTGGGCACCGGCGAGGGAAAGCGCACAACGCTCGCACTCGTCGAGCGCAATGCGCGCCGTTATGAACTGGTACGCGATCTCGATGCCGCAGCCATTGCCAATTTCGAGCCGGTCGGCAACTGCGGCACCGAGAACAACTGCATGGTGGCACGCGACAAATACGGCTTTGCCGGTGGCCTTGACGGCAACGGTCATGCCATCCGCAACCTCGTCATCACGCGTCCCGCCACTGGCGGCGTCGGCCTGTTTGGCACCCTAGCCAGGACCGGCGTGGTGCGCAATCTGCAGCTTGAAAACACAACAGTCACCGGGCTGCACGGAACGGGCGCGCTGGTCGGTGCAAACTTCGGCCTGGTTGCCGACTGCAAGGCACAGGTCACGGTGCGCGGCCGGCTTGCGACCGGCGGACTCGTGGGTGGCAATGCCGGCCAGGTGAAGGGCTGCCAGGTCAGTGGCGAAGTGACGGCTGAGGCAGCAGTCGGCGGTCTCGCCGGCGACATGAATGGCTCGATCACGGACAGTTCAGCCGACATGCGCGTCAGCGCCGGCAAAAGCGCCGGTGGGCTTGTCGGTCTCAACACCACCGGCGAGGTGCGCAACAGCAACGCGGCCGGAACGGTCATCGCCGGCGACAATGCTGGCGGACTGGTCGGCGTCAACACGGACGCACTGGTCAGCGACAGCCATGCCACGACAACCGTGGTGTCGAGCGGCACCAATGCGGGTGGCCTGGTCGGTTTCAATTCGCAGAGCCATATCCGCAACAGCTTTGCCACCGGTGCGGTCACCGGCAAGGGCGCCGTGGGCGCACTGACCGGCCGCAACAATGGTTCGCTGCTCAACGTCCATGCCACCGGCACCGTGACCGTGACACACGTGAATACCGTGCAGCCCTTCGTCAAGGGCGACATCCTGGTCGCCGCCACGATCATGGACAATCCGACCGATGATCACGGCGGCACCGGACGCATCATCCAGTACGACGAAAACCTGCAGCCGAAGGGTGAACTCTACCTGGAGGGAACGAAGCACAAGGTGGGCGGACTGGCATTTGCGCCCGACAGGACACTTTGGGCCTTTTCGCAACTCACCCCGTCGATCGTGGAGATCAGCCCGGATGGCGTACAGAAGCCTGTACGCACCCTTTCCGACCGGAAACTCAGCAGCGTGACTTTCGGCAGGGACGGCAGTCTCTATTTCGGCGAGCACATGATGGGCAAGGCCACCGGTCATCCGGCCGTCACGACGAAATTCAGCCTGTTGCCTGGCCGGGACGTGATCGGCGACGGCCACGTATTCCGTTACGGCAACGACGGCAAACTGCTCAGGGAATACCGGACTGAAGCCAACGGCGGGCTGTTCGGTTTTCTTGCCGTTACCAGCACGGCACTCACCGATAACGACACACGCATGATCTACATCTCAGAGACCGGCCGACGTGTCATGCAGTACGACCTGGCCAACGACCGGCAGCTGCCGGATCTCGCCGACTTCAGCCAGGATCCCGCCGTGCCCATGGTGCTGGTGATGAATCCGACTCCGGACGGCCAGTTGCTGATCAGCAACGGCAAGGGCTTCATGCTCGTTGACGCGCAAAGCGGCAAGGTGCTGCGCGACTACCCGCTGCAGGGCATGGGCTGGGCGGCGGTCAACGCATCCACCGACGGCCAATACGCGCTGATCGGCAATTTCTTTACCGGCGACATACTGAAGGTGCGCCTCGCCGATGGCGCGGTGGTCGCGAAGAACAACATCGGCCAGCGCGAATCGCTGTCCGGCATCGCCCAGTTTCCCGGCCCGGCGCCGTAGGAGCGCCTTCAGGCGCGATGTTCCACGTCAAGAATTATCGCGCCTGAAGGCGCTCCTACAGACCCAGCGCGCCGGGGTTCATCAGGTTTTTCGGGTCGACCGACTGCTTCAGCTCGCGCAGCACGCGCGCCGCTTCCGGGTTGCGGCCGCGCATGTAGGGATAGGACTTGCCGACCTGCATGTGCACGCCACCGACGGTGGCAAACAGCTCGTTGATCTTCGCGCGCAGCTCGCGCACCAGTGCCCGGCCTTCAGGATTGGCCGGATACTCCGGCAGGGTATCGAGATACTCCTTGGGCAGAAAGCGCTTGTGGAACGGAGTGCGGTCGTCCTCCCAGTAGAACACCGGTTCGTAGAGAAAGACGTGGGTGTTGATGGTCATGTACATCGCACCCTTCTCCACCTTCGCCTTGCGCATGCGCTCGGCATTCTCGGCATAGAGCTTCTGCAGCGCCTGGTAAAAAACCTGCATCTTCGAGAAAGGGATGAGCCCGTGCTGCGGCACCCAGCGCTCGCCTTTGGGCCCGAGGATCGGATAGAGCGGAATGAAGGGCATGGCGCGGATCACGGTCGGCATGGTATTGGCGGTCTCCGTGCCAAAGCCTTTCATGGCATCGCGGATCAGCGCGAGCTTGGCATTGACCTCGGCCTGACAGACACCCTCGACCGTATAGTGCGCCGAGTAGTTGTAGCCGGCCAGGAAGCGCTTGCCGGCCACCGCCATCTTGAGCAGGCGAAACCCCGCCTCCACCGGGTTGCGCGCGGTTTTTGCCACTGCCCAGGCCGCACCCATCGCATCGCTGGCACTGGTCTTGCTGAGCTGACCCTGCTGCAGCTTGGGATCGAGGCCGAAGTTGTCGGCGATCACGCCTTCACGGGCGGCAGCAGCCATCCCGCCCGACAT
Source organism: Pseudomonadota bacterium (assembly GCA_030836925.1). Lineage (GTDB taxonomy): Bacteria > Pseudomonadota > Gammaproteobacteria > Steroidobacterales > SHZI01. The sequence goes on along the minus strand of JAUPLK010000005.1, from coordinate 4,844 downwards.
GTTCTCGAAGTTGTCGAAGCCGAAGGACGCCGCGCCATAAAACGGCGGGGTCTTGATCAGCCGCAGCGAAATACGCGCCTTGAAGCCCAGCGCGCCCGCATCACCGGTGAACAGGCCGGTGAGGTCCGGTCCATACCAGCGAAAGAACGGCACGCCATTTGCCGCTGCCGCCGAACTGGTCCTTAGCAGTTCGCCATTCGCCAGCACGATGTCGAAGCTCAGCACGGCATCGGCAGAGACACCGTAATTGCCGGAACCCAGGCTTGCGCTGTTCTGGGACATCGAACCACCGACGGTCGCCTTGATCCCGGAGAACGGCCCCCAGAAAGTCGTGCGCAGTCCCTGCTTCGCCAGTTGCTGCCACAGTTCGGCCCAGGTCACGCCGGGCTCGACCGTCACGTACATGTCCGTGGCGTTGATCTCGACGATGCGGTTCAGCCGGGTGGTGTCGACCAGCACCGAGTTGCTGGTGGTCGGCAGATAACCATCCGTATACGAGGCGCCACCACCGCGCGGCACCACCGCCACGCCTGACAAGGTGATCGCGCGCACGGCCTTCTGCAGTTCATCGACCGTCGCGGGCTGCACGACCGCCAGCGGCAGCTCCAGCTGGTTGTAGACGTCCATCGCGTAGAACGAACGGTCGGCATCGCTGGTGAGCACATTGGCTTGACCGACGATCGCCGCAAGATCGCTGAGCAGATTGCTGGCAGACATGAGAAAACTCCTGGAAACCGGATTTCCGGACCGGGTTCAAGGCTTCCGGTCAGGCAGGGCCGCTAGCCTACGGCCCCACATGGCCGTTTGGGAAGCGGAGCGAGGCTGCGGCGATCACTCTCCGGTCGTCGCCGGACGACCATAGACCGCCATCAGTTCGGCCACACCCAGTGAATTGGCATTGACATTGAAACCGACGAAGGCCGCTGTCGCGGTCGGCGGCAGATCAAGCTTGTCCACTTTCAGCGCATGCAGGCGGAAGTAGTAGCGGTGCGGCTTGTCACCGGGCGGCGGGCAGGGGCCGCCGTAGCCGGCCGTGCCGAAGTCGGTATTGCCCTGCACGACTCCCACCGGCATCAGCCCGGCGGCCGGATCACCGGCCCGCGCCGGCAGGCCGGCGACGTTGGCCGGGATGTTGTAGACCACCCAGTGCCACCAACCGCTGCCGGTCGGGGCGTCCGGATCGTGCACCATCAGCGCGAAACTTTTCGCGCCGGCCGGCGGGTTGCTCCAGCTGAGTGCCGGCGAGATGTTGCTGCCGGCACAGCCGAAGGCATTGAAGACCTGCGCTGCACGGATCGGCGCGCCCGGCATCAGGTCCGGACTCGTCAGCCTGAACACCGGCGCTGCGTCTTCAGCCAGGGCAGTGCCAGGCAGGAGGCTGGTGAGCACAAGCAGGGCGGCAGCCAGGGAACGCAGCATCTCGATACTCCATGAACAGGCTGCCGACAGGGTACCTTCAGCCACCGCCGGACTCAAAACTCCGGCGCATCTGCTCGAGCGCTTCGGGATTGGCGAGCGCGGCGCGATTCGACACCGCTTCACCATGCAGGATCGCGCGCACCGCCAGTTCAGCCAGCTTGCCGTTGCGGGTACGCGGCAGATCTGCCACCTGCAGGATCTTCGCCGGCACATGCCGCGGCGTCAGCGTGTGCCGGATCGTGAGCCGGATCTTTGCCCGCAGCGCCTCATCGAGACCTAGCCCGGCACGCAGCACTACGAACAGCAGGACGCGCTCATCACCCCCGGCCCGTTCGCCAACCGCCAGGCTCTCCAGCACTTCGGGCACGGCCTCGACCGCGCGATAGAGTTCCGCCGTGCCGATGCGCACCCCGCCCGGATTCAGTACCGCATCCGAACGGCCATGGATGATGAAGCCGCCCGAGCGCGTGCGCTCGACATGATCGCCGTGCGCCCAGACACCGGGGAAGCGCCCGAAGTAGGCCGGGTGATACAGCCGGCCATCCACATCGTTCCAGAAACCCAGCGGCATGGACGGAAACGGCCGCTCGCAGACCAGCTCACCTCTGCCTTCGCTCAACGCCTGGCCGTGCTCATCATAAATCACCACTGCCATGCCGAGACCCGCGCATTGCAGCTCGCCCCGTTGCACCGGCAGCAGCGGATTGCCGAGCAGGAAGCAGGAGATGATGTCGGTGCCACCGGAAATCGAGGCGAGATGCACATCGGCTTTCACGCGCTGATACACGTAATCAAAACTCTCCGGTGCCAGTGGCGAACCGGTGGAAAGCACCATGCGCAGGCGCTGCAGGTCGAAATCCCGGCCCGGATGCAGCCCGGCCTTGGCGTTGCCGGCCAGGTACCTCGCACTGGTACCGAAAACCGTGACGCCCTCCTCTGCAGCCAGCCGCCACAGCGCACCGGCATCCGGAAAGGAAGGCGAACCGTCGTAAAGCACCAGCGTCGCGCCACTGGCCAGGCCGCTGACCAGCCAGTTCCACATCATCCAGCCACAGGTCGTGAAGTAAAACAGCCGGTCGCTGCGCCGCAGATCGGTATGCAGGAGGTGCTCCTTCAGGTGCTGGAGCAACGTACCGCCGGCACCATGCACGATGCACTTGGGGGCTCCCGTCGTACCGGAGGAATAGAGGATATAGAGCGGATGGTCGAAAGGCGTGGCCGCGAATTCCAGCGGCGCGTCGTCAGCAGTGAGCGCCTGCCAGCTGATGGCCCGGGGAATCGTTACGCTGCCAGCTGCTGCATCAGACAGCCCGGCCAGATACGGAATCATGACCACCGCATCCAGGCCGGGCAGCTTGTCCGCGAGTTCAGCCACCACCGGGCGCACATCGATTGCCTTGCCGGCATAGCGATAGCCGTCGACGGTCAGCAGCAGCCTCGGGCTGATCTGTGCGAAACGGTCATGCGCACCGGCGGCACCGAAATCCGGCGAACTCGAGGACCAGATGGCACCGAGGCTGGTCGCGGCCAGCATGGCCACCACTGCCTCGACACAGTTCGGCAGAAAGGCCGCGACACGATCGCCGCGACCCAGGCCCAGGCGCCGGAACCCGGCTGCCGCCCGGCCGACTTCATCCACCAGCTGTGCATGACTGAGCTCGCGACGCCGTCCGCTCTCGTCGCGCCAGATCAGCGCCGGCCGTGAATCGCAGCAGCGCAGCAGGTTTTCGGCGAAGTTGAGTTCGGCACCGGGAAACCAGCGCGCGCCGGGCATCTGCCCGCCGTGTTCCAGCACCTGTCGGGCAGCGCGCCTGAAGCGCAGATCGCAGAAGGTGGCCAGCGCGCCCCAGAATGCCGCCGGCTGCGTCACGGACCACTGGTGGAGGCCGGCATAGTCGCTGCAAACTGCACCGTGACGCAGCCTGGCCCGCTCCATGAAACGGGCCAGATGCGGGACAAGCGACGGCTCAGCCACCGATGTAGTACATCTCGACCTTGTCATCCTTGCGCTGGCTGGCGCGCAACTCGCTGTAGCGGTCTTCGCGCGCACCCCACACGCCGCTGACCAGTGCGCACAACTCTTCATCGCTGGCACCGGCACGCAGTGGATTCCTGAGATCCATGCCCCTGGAGGCAAACAGGCAGGTGAACAGCTGCCCGTCGGATGACAGGCGCGCGCGCGTGCAGGAACCGCAGAAGGGTTCAGACACCGAAGAGATGAAGCCGACCTCACCCGCGCCGTCATCGAACTTGTAGCGCTCGGCAACTTCACCGTGATAGTTGGCCTGGACCGCGGTCAGCGGCCAGCGTGCGCCGATCAGGGCCAGCAGCTCGCGCGAGGGCACGCAATCGCTGCGCTGCCAGTGGTTGATGGTGCCGACATCCATGTACTCGATGAAACGCACGATCACGCCGGTGCCGCGGAAGCGCTCGACCAGGTCGACCACCGTGTGTTCGTTCTCCCCACGCTTGACCACGGCATTGATCTTGATCGGCGTGAGCCCCGCGGTGAGCGCAGCGGCGATGCCTTCCAGCACCTGCCCCACACTGCCGCGACCACCGCTCATCTTCAGGAAAACTTCTTCATCCAGCGAGTCCAGGCTGACCGTGACACGCGACAGTCCGGCCGCCTTGAGTGCCGCGGCATGCTGGGCGAGCAGAATGCCGTTGGTGGTCAGCGCCACATCCTCGATGCCGGGCACCCGGCTGAGATCGCCGACCAGGTCGGCAATACCGGGACGGAGCAGCGGCTCGCCGCCGGTGAGGCGCAGCTTGCGCACGCCCAGCCCGGAGAAAACATGGGCGAGCCGCAGGATTTCCTCAAAGGACAGGCGTTCGCTGCTCTTCAGGAACTCGAAGTCCTTGTGGTACTTGTCCTCGGGCATGCAGTAGGGACAACGGAAATTGCAGCGGTCCATCACCGAGATACGCAGATCGCGCAGCGGGCGGTTGCGCCGGTCGAGGAGATCGGCGGCGTCGCCGTCCTTGCGCTGGACCATGGTGATGATCTTTTCCGTCATGTCATGCACTCCTGCGAAGATGTTAGCAGAGGCCGCAAACAGTGATCGCGCCTGAAGGCGCTCCTACCCCGGGGATCGCGCCTGAAGGCGCTCCTACCTATACTGGGCCGGCGTTCTGATTCGAGGTCGTCATGCCTGTGGCCACCCGCCTGCCCGACACCATGCTGTGCATGGAGATTACCCAGCCCGGGCCGCCGGATGTTATGCAGCCGTGTCGGCGCAGTGTGCCGAAAGTGCAGGCCGGCGAAGTACTGATCCGCGTGGTCGCGGCAGGCGTCAACCGTCCCGACTGCCTGCAACGCAGCGGCAGCTATCCCCCGCCACCGGGTGCCTCCGACCTGCCGGGACTCGAAGTCGCCGGCATCGTGGTCGCCGTTGCAGATGACGTCAGCAAACCATCGGTCG
>JAUPLK010000243.1 GCA_030836925.1 Pseudomonadota bacterium | reverse complement strand
GTCGCCCGCGCGGCAGCGAAGGCGGCGCCGGTATTGGGCAGGTAATGGAGTGCCCCGTCCTTGAAGTAACCCAGATCGCTGAGACCATCGCCGTCAGGATCCAGCACCAGCAAGGCCGGAGCAGCGGCTGTCGGCAAACCGGTACTCACGCCGGCGGCAAAACCGGCACCGGTCGAGCGGTAGACAAACCAGTAGGGCGAACCGGTGGGGCCTGCAGTGACCAGGTCGCGCCGGCCATCGCCATCGTATTCGACCAGGTAGGCAGGACCATTGGCCGGTACGCTGGTTGCAAGCGACATACCGACATAGGGATTGAAAGCGGCCGGGGTGGCGAGGCGTACGCGCCACAAACGACTGCTGCCGACGACAGCCGGAACATGCAGATCCATATCCCCGTCGCCATCGTGGTCAGCAAACAGCGCCTCGTGGGCAAGCGGATCGGTTGCACCGACTGCGGCCGGCTGGAAACCCAGCGGCACGTTCGGCCAACCCAGCACCGTATCCGGCAGGCATTCGGTTGGGCCGCACTGGCGCACACTGGTAACACGGCTGCGCTCACTGCCGTTGGGTGCGGCATAGGCGAGCGACCAGCTGTGCACGAGCGCAAAGCCCGAACCCTCATCGAACTCATAACGGATGGCCTGCAGGCGTGCAGTACGCTGCCAGCGCGCGCCCCAGGTATAGCCGACCCGCTGTTGCACGGCGTGACGTGATTCATAAACGAATACCAGGCGAAACCGGGCCCCGGCACCGTTCGCATCTGCGGTCCAGCGAATCTCGGTGGGCAGCGCTTCGCCGGTGGTCTGGTCATCGTTGTAGCTGAACAGCATCTGGTTGCCGAACTTGTCGCTGACCTGGTTGATGGCCCACTCGCGGGCCTCGCTGCCTACACCCACCGCTTCAAATCGCGAATCTGCGTCATTGCCATAGCGCCAGGTGCGTCCGTCAGGATGCTGGACCTCAAACCAGCCGGGCCCGCTACCCTGCTGGCCGCGCGAGACGACGCGCTGCAGGTTGTTGATCTCGGTACGGTACTCGGCACCGTCTGCGCCATAAGTCCCGGACAGCAGCAACAGCGGCTGGCCATCGAGACAATAGCGGTCGCCACTGGCAAAGCGCACTCCGCGCATCTGCCCGTCGACCGCGATCGTATGTGCGCAGCGACTGATCTTCGACAGGCCGGTGAGCGTCATCCCCACACCTGCCAGGCCATCACCATCGTGACTGTTGTAGCGCAGGCTCACTGCCGGTCGCAGCCCGCCGCGACCGGCGGTCACGCTGATCGGCACTGACCAGGTGGCAGCACCGGCCGGATCTACACCGGACTCGGCGGCAATGCGGCCGATGGCCGCTGCGGAAGCGGGCTCGTTGAGCAACAGCAGGGCAAGCAGCAGCGCATGACGCGGCAACTGTGCACAGATCAGGGCGGGGGCGTACTGCATGATCGTCTCCGGCAAATGGCTGACGGAGTGCTATCTGAACAGCGGGACACCCACCGCAGCGACGCTGATAACCGGCCGATTCATGTGGTTAATGCGTCCATCATCCAAATGTCGTCGAAGATCCCGGTTAACAGCGGACCACCGCAAAAGTCCGCCCACGGCGAGGGCGCAGTGCTAGTCTTGAGGCCAGCAAAAACCTTGAGCGGAGCGACGGGGATGAAGAAATTTCTGAAGTACGGTGCGGGCGCGCTGGTGCTGCTGCTGGTACTGCTGTTCGGCGGCTTTTACGTCTGGGGCGAGATGTCGCTCGCCACACCGACCGAGGCGGCGCTGGCGGCAATGCAATCGGACGAGAGTGTCACGGTCGATGAGGGCAGGTTCATCAGCTTCAGGCCGACGACCGGGGAGCCGCGACTGGGCGTCATCTTCTATCCGGGTGCAAACTGTGACAGCCGCGGCTACGCGCCGGTGTTCCGTCGTGTGGCCAGCCGCGGTTACCTGGTGGTGGACGTGCCCATGCCGCGCAATTTCGCGATTTTTTCGCCGAATCGTGCGGACGAAGTGCGTGCCGCTTATCCGGAGATCAAACGCTGGGTGATTGCCGGGCATTCGATGGGTGGCGCGATGGCCGGCTATTACGCCTTCAAACACCAGCAGGACCTCGCCGGACTGATCGTCTGGGATTCCTATCCACCTGCGCAAAACAGCCTCGCGGATTCAGAGCTGCCGGTCTGGCACATCCACCGCGCAACTTTGGAGGGTGCCGCACCGGAAAATCTCGAAGCCATGCGTCATGTCTACCCGATATCCAGCACCTGGGTACCGGTGCCCGGCGGGGTTCACATGTATTTCGGCTCGTTCGATGGCGGTGGCTACAAGGAACAGTGGACGCCGAAGATCTCGCGCGAGGCCCAGCACGACATGGTGGTCACCGCCACGCTGAACGCACTGCAGGCCATGGAGACATCTTCGTTGGAGCGCCTTCAGGCGCGATAGCTGGCCGGAAGATCGCGCCTGAAGGCGCTCCTACTAGGCTTTTTCCGACAGAAAAGCCCCGCGCGAGCGACGGAAGCAGACCGTCAGGTACTCGGCGCGGACCAGCCAGCGAAAACCCGGATCGTCCGCAGCGATACAGGCAATTACACGCACCACCGCACTGAGCGGAGCGCAGGACACCTGCAGAAGCTGCGACGGTGCCACCTCAACCTGGGCGACGAACTGCAGGCCGCCCAGCGAGATATCGCGCGTTTCGCCACTGAAGGGTCCCTGCAGTGGCCAGCCATGATGGAAGCTGAGTGGATGGCGTCGGGCCAGCCGGGCGGTGGCGCGCTTGCCGACTGTTTCCATGCGCTGTCGTGAGGCCGGGTGCAGGGGGCTGCCACAGGCCGCGCACAGGGCGTCGCTCGCGATGGGGCCTGCAGTGCCGTGTGCTGTATGGCAGTAAATGCAGGCCAGCATGCGCAGGGCTGCAGTGATCGAGGTAATCGCCGTGTCTGCGCCAACCGCCGGCTCGGCGCCGCCCTGCCGGTCATATTCCGCCCGCCGGTCGGGGTTGATGAGCGTTTCATAGGCCTCGTTGATCAGCGTGGCATTCCACTGATCGCCGCCCAGATCCGGGTGCATGCGCAACTTCTGCATCAGGGTCCGGTAGCTGGATTTGATGATTTCGGTCGGTGCGTCGGGCTGAACGTGCAGGATACGGTAGTAGTTGCGCCGGTTTTCCATGGATCAATAGGTTAAATTGCCAGCACAGACCGGTCTAGCGTATCCTGCCGTATGGCTGCTTCCAATTCCCTCCGCCAGCCCTCGCCGCTGGACGCTGATCCTTTTGCCCTGCAATCGATCACCAAGGCTGAACCGCCCTCTGGTGTCGATACGAGCAACTGGCACCGTTACGTCATCACCCAGGGTCACAACACCATCGTGGGTCACCTGCAGGGCAGCCACGCCAGCA
>JAUPLK010000242.1 GCA_030836925.1 Pseudomonadota bacterium | reverse complement strand
ACTTAAATGATATCCATAACGTCGATGCGGACGGCGACGGCACACGCGATCCGGCAATCATCGTGCCCGACCTCAACGAGCTTGACTCAGCGTTGTTGTCTACCGTACCGGCCGCATTCGGTGGCAATCTGGTGTCCGGAAACAACACGGGCAACGTACTCGGCGCAGACGGTGGTTATGTGCAGACCATCACGATCATGCTCGACAGTGACGGCAATGGCACGCCGGACCAGAACGTCACCTTTACCTACACCCCTGCCGGCGGCGGCCAGATCATCAACAACAGTACTTTCCTGCCGCCTACCCTGGCGGGTGACCTGCTGACGCTGAACACGACCTCCGGGTTTGACATGGGCACCCTCACGTTCAACTTCAGCAGTGGTGACTACACCTTCTTCACTGGCGCAAACGCGAACGTCGGGGAAAGTTTCTCGCTCGACTTCGTGGCACGCGACAACGATGGCGACGTCACGACACCGGCAACCGTGAGGATCCTGATCGCTGATGGCAAGCCGATTGCTCGGCCTGATTCCGACACACTGCTGCCGAACGAGACCCACCTCGAAGGCAATGTCATCACCGGACTGGGTACCGATGGCGGCCTTGCGCTTGGCGGTCAGGTCACGAGCTTTGCCACGGCGGGCTCAGGTGTTGACGTGGCAATCGATCAAGCCCAAGTCAGTTCGATCACCTTCCGCGGCCAGGCCTACGACCTCACCACCGATAGCTCCGGCTCCGGCACCGGCTTCACCTATACCATCATCAACGGCGAACTCACCTGGCAAGCCACCAGCGGTGGCGAGTCGCTGCTATTCAACCAGACTGGCTATTACGATTACACGCCGGCGACAGCCGACATCCCTGTTACGCCCACTAGCGCTGAGGTCACCACCCTGTTCAACACTTCCGGAAACGCGGACGACAACGGCGTGGTGTTGAGCGGGCTGAGCCGGACCGGTGCTGCCCAATCGCTAACCCATTCCAATCCCAGCGGCACTAGCAACGACGGTGTTGGTGTAAACGGCGGCGGCAGCAGCTCAAATGTGGACAACCTGGAACGTCTGGTGGTCACCTTCAATCAAGCCACTCATCCTTACGGTGTCCAGGATGTCCGCTTCGTGGTTGCAACCAGCGCCAGCAACCTTGGGGCATCCGGTGGGGTAGTCTATGCGCTGACCTACACCATATTTGATGTCGCCGGCAACCAGATCGGCCAGTTCTACAGCAACCTAGAAGGCACGGTCAGCATGCCTGCCGAGCTTTGCAACATCGGTCGCATCGAGATCGAGGCCAACAGCGCAGCGTCGGCGAGAATTACGAGCGTTACCTTTGAAAGCGTGCAGCTCAACACCACCGCCCCTGCAACCGCTCCGGTTGAAATCGACTATGTCCTGACCGACTCCGACGGTGACAACAGTGATCCTTCCACGCTGACACTCAACGTGATGGCCAACAGCATCTTCGGCGACGCAGGTGCGAACACGCTCAACGGCACGATCCGCAATGACCGTATCTTTGGCGATGACGGCAACGACACCCTTAATGCCGGAGATGGCCATGACATTCTTGAAGGCGGAGCCGGTAACGACATCCTTAACGGCGGTACTGGAATCGACGTACTGCGCGGTGGTGCCGGTAACGACACCCTTAACAGCGGCGACGGCGATGACATCCTCGTGGGTGGCGCCGGCAACGACCTGCTGATCGGCGGACTCGGGGCCGACGTATTCCGCTGGGAGCTCGCTGACCGCGGTATCGCCGGCTCGCCGGCCGCCGATACGGTACAGGATTTCGACAGCTCGGTCGGCGGTGACCAACTGGACCTGCGCGACCTCCTGCAAGGTGAATCGGACGACGCACTAAGCCTGTCCAACTTCCTCCACTTCTCGCAGTCCGGATCGGATGCCGTCATCCAAGTCAGCTCAAATGGCGGCTTCGCTGGCGGCTTCAACCCGGGCTCAGTCGACCAGACGATTACCCTGCAAGGGCAATGGGCCGATCTGACCGCTAGCGGTGCGCTCAATTCCGACCAGCAGATCATTCAGGACCTGCTCAGCAAGGGGAAACTGATCACCGACTAAAATGCAGCCTGCTCCCAAAACACGGGACAGATTCACCTGGAGAATTAACGGATGCCTTATGTGAAGCGTGACGAGCAGGGCCGGATCATCGCGGTCAATCTGGAACCCGGCAATGACCTGATGGAATTGCCATCCGGTTCACCCGAGCTGCTGGAGTTCATGCGCAGGATGGGCCTGGAACAGAGCACGCTCGAACAATCGGACATGCGCCTGGTGCGGGTGCTGGAAGACCTGATCGATCTCTTGATCGCCCGGGATGTGATTCGCTTCACCGACCTGCCGTTGCCGGCGCAGGAAAAACTGATGGAGCGCCGCTCGATGCGCCAGACGCTGGGCGCACTCGACCTGCTCGGCGGCGCCAACGAGACGATTTGAATCAAGCCATGGCTGTCCTGGCTGTGGCGGTCCGTCTCAGGCAAGCACGATGCCTGGCCCGGTCATGCCCTTGAATCCCAGATCCTTCAGACATCCGGCCTCGCGCTGATTCAGCACGCCCTCGGCGATGGTCATCATGCCCATGGTGTGGGCAATCGTGCACACCCCCCGCAGGAAGGTCTGGTTGCCGGGGCTCTGATCGATATCCCGGATGATGGCGCTGTCGATCTTCAGGTAATCGAGGCCCACGTCGTACAGTTCCCCGATATGGCAAATCTGGTTGCCGACGTGCTCCAGGCCGATCCTGCAACCCAGCGTCTTGAGCGTGTCGCAGAACACGCGGAATTCCCTCGGGTGGCGATAGGCAACGAATTCAGGGATGTCGATCCAGAGCTTTTGCGCAATGTGGGGGTTGCGCTTGAGCGCCTGGTAATAGCGCGTGGTCAGCACCGGGTCGCACACGGACTGCGGCGACACATTGATGCACACCGGCCCGTCATTCGTTTCCAGCCAGCCAAGCGCATGCTCGAACACGGCCTCATCGATGCGCTGGGTAAGCCCGAGCCGGCTCGACCACGGCATGAATTCCTGCGCGGACATCCACAGCGAACTCTGGATGATCTGCATGCGTGCCGGGGCTTCGTAGTGGATCAACCCGCCCTGCCCGTTCAGCACCGGATAGGTCGCGAACTGCACCCGCTTCAGGTTGAGCGCGGTTTCGATCAGCACCTGCCATGCGTTCACCAGGCTGGCCGCGGGTTTCCATTCGACGTTGAGGTCGCCCACCTCGACCGCGCTGCCGCCTTCCTGTTCGGCGCGGCCCAATGCCATGTCGGCGCGCGACAGCACCTGCGAGACCGCATCCCCATGGCGATAGACGGCGGCGCCCAGCAGCACGATGTGCTCCGTGGCAGCACTCGGATCATTGATCGACAGCAGGGCGC
>JAUPLK010000241.1 GCA_030836925.1 Pseudomonadota bacterium | reverse complement strand
AGCCAGGGACGAAAGCAGCAGGAGCAGACCGGACAGCAGCAGCGTTGACACCAGCACGGGACGGGCGCTGCGCAAATGCGCAAGCGCCTGGCCGGCAAAACCGTAGCCCCGTGACTGCATGTCTGAACCCACTGCCCTGAGAGCCACCCCGGCGAAGATTATCCTTTTAGAACGCGACCAAAAACAGTGACCGGCTACTCAGCTTCGCCGCTGACGCAAGGCGTCAGATCTCAACTCACCCCGTAGCGCTGCCGGTAGTCCTGGATCAGGGGCAGGAACTGGCTGTGCTCGCTGCTGCCTTCCAGGTGTTCAACCAGGTCGTCGAGCCGGATGATGCTGGTCACCGGGATGCCGTAGTTCTTCTCGACTTCCTGGGTCGCCGACAATTCGCCCGTGCCGCGTTCCTGACGGTCCAGGGCCAGCACCACGCCCGCCGGCGTACCCCCGGCCTGCTGCAGGAGCGTGATGGTTTCGCGGATTGCCGTCCCCGCCGTGATCACGTCATCGAGTATCAGGACCCGGCCCTGTACCGGCGCGCCCACGATCGCGCCGCCCTCGCCGTGATCCTTGATCTCCTTGCGGTTGAAACAGAAAGGCGCGTCCACGCCATAGTGTTCGGCCAGCGCGGCAGCGGCCAGCGAGACCAGCGGTATGCCCTTGTAGGCCGGTCCGAACAGCATGTCGTAATTGATGCCGGCCGCATCCACCGCCGCGGCATAGCTGCGACCGAGTTTCGCGGCCGAGTAGCCCGTGTTGAACAGCCCCGAGTTGAAAAAGTACGGACTGATCCGTCCGGACTTCAGTTTGAACTGGCCGAATTTCAGTACCCCGACCTCTACCGCGAGTTCGATGAACTGTTGCTGATAAGCGCGCATGATTCTCTACCGTCGGGTGTTTCCCTTTTGCGGTATCGTACACCGCGAATGCGCATCGTTACCCTCAACGTCAACGGCATCCGCTCGGCTGCGCGCAAGGGGCTTTTCGACTGGCTTCCGCAACAGGCGGCCGACGTGGTCTGTCTGCAGGAGGTTCGCGCCCAGCCAGAGCAGATCGCCGACGAGATCTATCATCCGGCCGGCTTTCACTGTTACTACGAAGCGGCGCAGCGCAAGGGCTACAGTGGCGTGGCGCTCTACTCGCGGCGTGAGCCGGATGAGCTGAGGCGCGGATTTGGTTCCGCCGAGTTCGATGCCGAGGGGCGTTATCTGGAAGCCCGTTTCGGCGATCTCAGCGTCATCTCGGTTTACCTGCCGTCGGGCTCGGCCAGCCCCGAGCGGCAGCAGGCGAAGTTCCGCTTCCTGGACGAGTTCAGCGGCCACCTCGACCGCCTCCGGCAGGACGGGCGCCACTACCTGCTGTGCGGCGACTGGAACATCGCGCATCGCGAGATCGATCTGCGCAACTGGCGCGCCAACCAGAAGAACTCCGGTTTCCTGCCCGAAGAGCGCGCCTGGCTGGACGAGTTGTTCGGCTCGCGCGGCTTCGTCGACTGCTTCCGGCGGGTCAATCCAGAACCTGACCAGTACACCTGGTGGTCCAACCGTGGCCAGGCCTGGGCGAAGAATGTCGGCTGGCGTATCGATTACCAGATCGGGAGTCCCGGACTGAGCGGCGCGGTACGCAGCGCCACGATTTACAAGGACGAGCGCTTCTCCGACCACGCACCACTGTCGATGGATTATGTCCTCGACTGAGCAGACGCCAGGCTCGACGCTGGCCATCTACACGCAGCCGCGCGTGTTGGCCATGCTCGTACTCGGCTTCGCGTCGGGACTGCCCTTTCCGCTGGTCTTCACCACGCTGACCGCCTGGCTCACGACCACGGGTGTCAGCAAGAGCGAGATCGGCATGTTTGCCTGGGCCGGCATTGCCTACTCGGTGAAATTCGCCTGGGCGCCGCTGGTCGACCGGCTGCCTGTTCCCGGACTGACGGCCTGGCTGGGCCGGCGTCGCAGCTGGATGCTGCTGAGCCAGTGCGGCGTCATCGCGGTGCTGCTGATGATGTCAGCGACCGATCCGGCTGCGCGGCTGGCGCAGGTCGCCCTGCTCACGGTCGTGCTGGCTGTCTGCTCGGCGACGCAGGACATCGCGGTCGATGCATGGCGCATCGAAGCGGTGACCGCCCGTCTGCAGGGTGCGATGGCGGCTGCCTACCAGGTCGGGTATCGCACCGCCGTGCTGGTGGCTGGCGCCGGTGCGCTGTATATCGCCGACCTCGGTTCCTGGAGCCTGGCCTATCAGGTCATGGCGGCGCTGATGTTGCCCGGTGCGCTGGTTGCCGTGCTGGTGGCCGAGCCGGATGTCCCGGTTGTCGAGGCCGGGACGCACTCCCTCGGCGACTGGTTCAGCACCGCGGTGGTCGGGCCCTTCACGGAGTTCTTTCAGCGTGTTGGCGGTTTCGGTTTCGTGCTGCTGCTCTTCATCGGCAGCTACCGGATCAGCGACATGGTGCTCGGCGTGATGGCCAACCCCTTCTACATCGATACCGGCTTCAGCCTGTCCGAAATCGCGACCGTGACCAAGGTGTTTGGTTTCGTCGTCACGCTGGCCGGAGCTGCGCTCGGCGGTGTGGCGGTCGCGCGTTACGGCGCTGCGCGTCCGCTGGTTGCCGGTGCGGTGCTGCTGGCTGCTTCAAACCTGGTCTTCATCGGTCTGGCGCAGGCTGGTCCCGAAATGGGCTGGCTGATCGCCGCGATCTGCGCCGACAACCTGGCTGCCGGTTTTGTCGGCACCATCTTCATCGCCTATCTCTCGGGCCTGACCAATGTGGCCTATACGGCAACCCAGTACGCCCTGTTCACTTCGCTGATGTCGTTGCCCGGGCGCCTGCTCAGCGGCTTTTCGGGGCAGATCGTGGAGATGTCGGGTTGGGTGAATTTCTTCATCTATACGACGGCAGCCGGCATCCCGGCGATACTGCTGGCCATGCTGGTGGTGCGCCGGCAGCGGAACACTGCTTGAGGGCGGCATGAGCGATTACCAGGTTGTGCAGGTTTGCAGTCTCGTCGCCCTGGGTGATCCGGGTGCCCGTGAATTCCATTCGGGCGAGGGCGACTGGCCGTACCGGGGTTTTGTGGTGCAGGTGCGTGGCGAGTTGCGTGCCTACGCCAATGTCTGCCCGCACAAGCGTCATCCGCTGAACATCGATGACGATGATTTCCTGATCCCGAAACTGCGCCTGCTGCGCTGTTCTTCACATGGCGCCCTGTTCGAGCCGGAAACCGGCCTGTGCGTGCACGGCCCCTGCGCGGGACGTGCGCTCAGCGGCCTGGAATGCTGGGTGGAAGATGGCAACGTGCTGGTGCGTGCGCCGGTTTCAGCCTGATTGAATGGAGGGTTCGTGATGCCGAAATCGCCGATCTTGATGTTTCTCACTGCAGTGGCGGTACATCTCGCTGGCTGCGCGGTCGGCGACT
>JAUPLK010000240.1 GCA_030836925.1 Pseudomonadota bacterium | reverse complement strand
AGCTTGATCATGATTGTTCTCCGGCTTGGGTTGGGTGTGTTTATTGCAATTCAGACAGATCGAAATTCCGGACCAGGCCATCGGCCTGGAACAGCTTGAGCAGGATCGCCGCACGCATCCACATACCGTTGCGCTCCTGGCGCCAGTACACGGCACGCGGATCGTCATCGACGGCGGGGTGAATCTCCGGACCCCGCGGCAGCGGATGCATGATCACCGCATCGCGCTTCATCACACCGACATTCTCCGGCGTGATGCTGTAATCGCGGTAGTCGACCTGGCCGGTCTCACCAGCCGTGTCCCACTCGGACTGCATGCGCGTGACGTAAATCGCATCCAGATCCGGCAGCGCCTTTGACAACGACAGGTCCTCGACAAAGGCAATTCCCTGCTCGCGCAGGTGCGCCTTGATATCCGGCTCGATGGCAAACTGCTTTGGCGCAATCATCACCAGGCGCACATCGCGATAGTTCTTCATCAGGTAGCACAGGGAGCGGACAGTGCGACCGCGCTTGAGATCGCCCATCAGGCCGATCACCTTGCCATCGATGCCGCCCTGCCCCTCGAAGCTGCGCTCCAGCGTGTAGATGTCGAGCAGCGCCTGGGTCGGGTGCTGGTCCTGGCCGCTGCCGGCGTTGATGATCGGCACCGGCCGCGGGATGCGGTTCATCAGCTCGGCGGCGCGCGCGGCCTTGCCGGAGTCGGGCGTGCGCATCACGATCACGTCGACATAGGAGCTGAAGGTACGGATGCTGTCCTCGAAACTCTCGCCCTTGACCTCCGAGGAGGTGGAAGGGTCGCGGATCTCGCTGGTGCGGATACCGAGCACGTGACAGGCATTGCTGAAGGACAGGAAGGTACGCGTCGAGGGCTGCACGAAATACAGCAT
Source organism: Pseudomonadota bacterium (assembly GCA_030836925.1). Lineage (GTDB taxonomy): Bacteria > Pseudomonadota > Gammaproteobacteria > Steroidobacterales > SHZI01. The sequence continues at coordinate 2,541 of JAUPLK010000240.1, read as the reverse complement.
CGCGCGCCGGTCCGGCAGCAGGCCGAGCAGAAAACGGGCGCCGTCCGGGTGTTTGGCCAGCAGGCGCACCCGGTTGGTGAGGTCGCAGAGATCGTCAAGCTGGGCGCGATCGAAAACGCGCGGGTCGATGACATGGAAAAGCGGCGGGGATACGGGCGTCAGCGGCATGCAAGGTACTTTTTCAGCATTTCGACCGGCCTGAATCATAGCAGCACTGAGCCTGCCACCGTGGCTGATCATGGCAACCGAAGCCGCTATACTGGGCGCGGGTTTTTTGTCGGTCTGCCTCCAAAGGGAGTGGTTTCAATGCGCTTCAAGCAAATGATCGCGGCCATCACGGCTGCCTGTTTTCTCGGCCTCGGTCTGCACACCACCGCCTCGGCGGGGGTGATCGGCACGCCGGAATACCTGTCGGCCACCGACCGTGCCGGGCAGATCGCCCGCATCGAGTCGACTCTGTCGCGCGCCGACGTCCAGGCACAGCTGGTCGCACTCGGCGTGGATCCGGCCGATGCCACCCAGCGTATCGCCGCGCTGGGTGACGCCGAACTGAAGCTGATGACCGAAAAGCTCGACCAGCTGCCGGCCGGTGGCGACAGCTTCCTGGCCGTCATCGGCATCGTGTTCATCGTGCTGCTGATCCTCGAGATCACGGGTGTCACCGACATCTTCAAGAGGATCTAAACCGGTTCTGGTCGCGGCGGTGAGTGCGCTGGCACTCACCGCCTGCGTCACCGGACCGGAAGCGCTGCCCGAAGATCCCCGCCACGAACTTGCTGGCGTCGCCTTCTTCCCCCAGGACACCCACCAGTGCGGACCGGCCGCGCTGGCCACCGTGCTGGTCACGACCGGCGTGGACACCACACCGGAACAGCTGGTACCCGAGGTCTATATCCCGGCCCGGCGCGGCAGCCTGCAACTGGAAATGCTGGCCGCCGCCCGCCGCCACGGCCGCATTCCCTGGCTGCTGCCACCCGAATTCACGGCACTGCAAGCGGAACTGGCAGCTGGCAACCCGGTGCTGGTGCTGCAGGACCTCGGCGCACTCGGCATCCGCCGCTGGCACTACGCGGTGGTGATCGGCCATGACCCGGAACGTGAAGTGCTGGTGCTGCGCTCGGGCACGCAACGCCGCCACCTCGAAGGGGAGCGCTACTTTCTGCGCAGCTGGCAGGCCAGCGACAACTGGGCCATCACGCTCACGCCACCCGGCCGGATTCCCGCCACCGCCACGGCCGCAGCCTGGGTACGCGCCATCGCCGACAGCGAGCGCCACCTGCCGGCGGCCGACCTCGATGCCACTTACGCCGCTGCCCTGCGCCGCTGGCCGGACGACCCGCTGCTGCTGTTCATCAGTGCCAACCGCGAGCATGCCCGCGGGCGAACTGCCGCTGCCGAAACCAGCTACCGCCGCCTGCTCGCGCTGCAGCCCGATCATCTTGCCGCCCACAACAATCTCGCCAACCTGCTGATCGACCGCGGTTGCGCTGCCGAAGCGCAGGAACACGCGCGGCGGGCGGTGGAACTCGCGGCGCAGGAGCCGGCGCTCGCTTCTGCCGCGGAGGAAACCGCAAAAAGGGCCGGGCAGATGACTGCCCGGCCCCACAGCGCGGGGGTACGCTGTGACTGAAACTAGAAGGAGTACTTCAGGCTGAGGCCATACCAGCGCGGCGGTTGATAGGACACCTCGTTGCAACCGCAGAGCGTGGCCAGGTTGAAGCCCTGGTTGCCGGCCCGCTCGTCGGTCAGGTTGTGAATGCCGAGGTTGCCGCGCCACTGGCCGTCATCGGTGCGCCAGCCGAACACCGCGTTGACCAGCGTGTAGCTGTCAAACTGGTCGGCATCGAAGTTGCGCAGGTTGTAATAGAACTCGTCCGAGTAGCTGAAGTCGCCCTGCACGGAAGCATAGCCGCTGAACAGCTGCCACTCGTAGCGCACCAGGCCGGCGAACTGCAGCTCCGGCGCATAGGTGGGCTCCACATCGGCGACGATCGGACCACCGACACGCAGCGGCACGTCTTCAACCTCGGCGTTGAACCACGAACCGCTCAGCATGATGTCGAGGCCTTCCATCGGCGTGGTCTGCAACTCGAGTTCCATGCCGATGTTGGTGGCATCGGCGTTGATCACCACGCCACCCACACCGGTGAACAGGAAGGCCTGGTAGTCCGCGTAGTCGTAATAGAAGACCGAACCGTTGAAGCGCGTGGTGCCGTTCAGCCAGGTGGATTTGAAACCCGCCTCGTAGGCCAGCAGTTTCTCCTCGTCGTAGGGAATTGCCGAGTCCGGCACCGCCAAACCACCCGCCAGCTGCGCATTGAAGCTGCCGGCCTTCACGCCGCGGTTGACGCCCGCATACAGCAGCCAGTCGTCATTCAGGCGCCAGTCGAGCTGCAGCTTGCCCGCCCACAGCGTGTCGCTGCTGTCGTCGACAAAGGCGGAGGGCACACCCAGCGGATAGGTCGGCCCGATCAGGGTCGGCGTGCCCTGATGGATCTGGCTCGAATCGGTGGTGCCGTAGATGTTCTGCGAGAAGATGTA
>JAUPLK010000046.1 GCA_030836925.1 Pseudomonadota bacterium | reverse complement strand
ATGCCGGATTGCTATACCGCGCTCGGCGGCAACCAGTACCTAAACTCGTCCGCGATCGGGCGCTATGCGGATTACCTGACGCGCGAGATCGTGCCCTTTGTCGACGCGGAGTTCCGCACACTCGCCGCGCGCGAGCACCGCGGCTGTTTCGGCAAATCATCGGGGGGCTACGGCGCCCTGGTGCATGGCATGAAATACCCGGCCACCTGGGGTGCGATTGCCGATCATTCCGGTGATGCGTATTTCGATTTTCTCTATCGCAGCGATTGGCCGAACACGCTCAATGAGCTGGCGAAGTACCGGCTACCGCCGCGGCGTGCCGGTGCGTACCGGTCCATGCGACCTGCTGCCGAAGCGGCGCTCGCGCGGGGCCACGATGACGGCCGTGTGCAGCGCTTTCTGAGCGCGATCTGGAGCAAGTCCAAGGTGTCGCACGCCGAGGGCCTGGCGCTCATGAACGTGTGCATGGCGGCCACCTACGATCCCCAGCCGCGGGCACCGCTGGGCTTCCGGCTGCCATTCAATGCCGAGACGGGCGAGTTGATCGCCGCCAACTGGCAGCGCTGGCTGGCCCATGATCCGGTCCACATGGTGCGGCGGCATGCAGCGGCACTGCGTTCCCTGCGGGGGCTCTATATGGACTGTGGCTGGCGTGACCAGTACCAGATCCACTATGGCTGTCGCATGCTCTCCCGCCGCCTGTCGGCAGCCGGCATCGCGCACCGCTACGAGGAATTCGATGATGACCACTCGGACATCGACTACCGCATGGACCTGAGTCTGCCCTTCCTGGCCCGCGCGCTGCGGGCTTGATTGCGGCCGGGTACATGCTTCTATACTGTTGTCATCGAGGGGGCTGGAGGCAATAACAATGAAAGCAATCGGGTCAATACTGAAGCGCAAAGGCGGCCAGATCTGGTCGGTGGCGCCGGGCGATACCATGCTGCAGGCGATTACCAGCATGGCCGAGCACGGGGTCGGTGCGCTGCTGGTCATGGATGGGCCAAAGTTGCTGGGCATCATCTCCGAGCGCGACTATGCCCGTCGGGTCATCCTGCAGGGACGGCGCTCGGCCGATACCCGTGTCGATGAGGTCATGACACGCGATGTGATCGCGGTTTCTGTCGACATGACGGTCGAGCAGGGGCTGGCACTGATGACCGAGCGCTTCTTCCGCCATCTGCCGGTGATCGAGGGCGGCAAGGTGATCGGCGTGGTGTCGATCGGCGACCTCGTCAAGGAAGTCATCAAGGATCAGCAGTTCGAGATTGAAGAACTCCGACGCTACGTATCCGGCTGAGCAGAACGCCGGTCATCGCGGACAAAAGAAAAGGCGCAGGTAGCGGGGCTACCTGCGCCTTTTTTCGCGTTACGCCCGGGATCAGAAGTTCGCGGAGAACATGACCCAGAACTTGTCGGTGTCGAAGTAGGTGGGCGCTTCGTTGTCGGCGTCGAAGGCGGCGTACTTGACGGCCAGCGAGTAGTTGGTGCCAATCGGCAGCGTGGCCCAGATGCCCAGTTCGTTGCCGTAGTCCACTGAACCCGTCTCGGACTGATAGTCGTCGTAGCGAAGCTTGATGTTGGCGCCGAGTACCGGGAAGTCCACCGTCAGGAAGGTATCTTCGATACCACCGGTCGGGGTGGACAGGAACTGGTCAGCCCAGCCCTGGAAGGCGTGCAGGGTCGCCAGCGGAGTCTGGAACTGGTGGTTGGCAACCGTGTCGCCCTCCAGCACTTCGTAGGACAGCTTGGCGGTTACTTTCTGCCAGCGCACGCCGGCTTCTGCCAGGTAGTAATCAGCGCTGTAGTTGTTGGGGTTGTCCGCGTAGTCGTCCTGCGTGGCCCACTCGGCCGCGTAGGGAATGCCGAACTGCTCGTTCAGCTTGATGTCGCCGGCCAGGCGCAGGCCGAGAGTCTGGCTTGAAGATGCCAGCGCTTCATCGAAGTCGAGGAAGTAGCCATAGGCAGTCAGCTTGGCAGCCGGGCTGAAGGTGTAGCTCAGGTCGGCCAGGTGGGTGTTGCCGTTGAAGTCGGCGGGCGGCGTGCCATTGTCCGGACCATGAATGCGGTTCACCTGACGCACGTACGCGTAGTAGGCCTGCAGCTTGTCGCTGAACTTGTAGTTGATGGATCCCGCATCATAGGTCTGCTCGTTCTGGCGCCAGCCGACCGGACCCACGAAGCGCTCGTTGCCGCGTGCGATCTTCTGGCGGCCGACGATGATTTCGGCATTCGCGATGCCCATGTACTTGAGCGCGGCAACGTTGAGATCCGTTGCAACCGGATCCAGTACGTTCGGCCGGTCGGTGTTGCCGTTGCGCGTGCTGTTGTAGCTTTCGTCACCCAGCGAACGGATGTCGTCCAGTTCCAGCATCAGGCTGAGATCCTGCCAGGCAGCGGTCTGGAAGGAGATGCGCGAACGCAGGGTCGATGCGTTGGCGTCCTTCGAGAAGTTGTCCTGATCGACGTTCTCGTAGCGATAGCGGAACGCGACGTTGGCCTTGCCATCCTTGAAGGCCTGCGCGACATCGCTGCCGACGTCGGCATACGAGGTGGCAGGCATGGCCAGCATGCTGCTGGCAAGCGTGGACAGGATGCCCAGCCCGAGCCGCTTTGCTGAAGTGGTCTTGCGTGAAGCTGACACTGTATTCACTCCTCTGCTGACAATGATTCGCTGCGGGCTATTAGGCGCGTGCCCGCAGGTGATGTGCATCGCGAGTTGTACTTACAACGCGGACTGAAACTGCCGGCAGGGGCCCTGTGGCCGGTGATTTCGAGCTGGTTTTCTAGGTATTTTCCGCAGTCAGCAAGATTGGCTGATCTGCATTGAGGGCGGGCGAGGCCGGGAGTTCACCCGGGTTTTCCATCCACCCGCGGTCTGCCCAGGATGGGTCCATATACCGCGATGAAGATCAGAAAAGCCGACACCCAGCTGATGCCCGTCGCGAGCAGTACGCCGGAATAGCTGTCCGGCCAGAACACCGGGCCGGCCACCCGCAGTGCGCCGGCCAGCGCAAGCAGCAGATAGGCGACGACGATTGGCCGGCCCACCCGCAGCGGCCGGCCGGTGTGGCCGAGCGCAGTCCGCGTGCTCACGGCGAGGATCATCGTCGCGATGGCGCCGATGCCGAAGGCATGTTGCCAGTGCTGCGCCCAGGCGGCGTTGCCCAGCAGCACCAGGCCCTTCAGGGCAAAGCCGATCGGCAACCAGGCATAGGCCAGATGCAGGACCCACAGCATCGGATCGCCGCGGGTGCGCAGGCTGCGCCAGCCGGACAGTCGCAGGCCGTGCAGGATCGCGACCAGGATCGCGAGCCCGCCATGCAAGCCCGGAACCGGCGGCCAGATGTCGGCGATGATCACCGCGATCATCGCGATCGGCAGCAGTGTCTCCAGCCATGCATATCTGTGCAGGCTGAAACTCGCGTTTGCCCGGCGCAGTGCGTTGCTGGTGAAGGCCGGCAGGATCCGTCCGCCAACGATGGTCAGCAGCAGCAGGATGATGTTCATCGCGGTGAGCAGCGCGCGACTCGCAAGCTCGGCGTCGATACGCGCGATGGCGAACAGGAATGCCGCATCCGCAATCCAGAGCGCAGCCAGCACGGCAAGCATGGCGATGTTGCGGTTTCGCTCGCGGATGATGGGTGGCGCGATCAGTGCGATCAGTGCGGGCAGAAAGGCGAGTTCCATGGCTGCGAGTACCGGCAGGCTGCAGAATGGCGCCAGCGCGAAAGCGGCACGGCCCGCCAGCCAGACCAGCGACAGGCTGAACACCGGCAGGCCACCGAACCCGCGGTTGCGGGTCCAGCTCGGCACACCGCTGAGCAGAAAGCCGGTTATCGCTGCGGCCGTGAAGCCGAACAGCATTTCATGTGCATGCCAGAGCTGTGGCGGCAGGCCATCGAGTGGCAACATGTCGCTGGCCCGGATCAGCAGCCAGGCCGGCACCACCAGCAGCGCATACAGGCCGCAGAAGAAAAAAAACGGGCGGAAACCGTAGGCAAACAGGGGGTGACGGAAAAGCATGCCTAAAGTATGGCGCAGCCGCCGGGAAAATGGTCGCTCCCCCTGTGGTTCAGCCCACGCGCTTGTAGAAGCGGATGGTCTTTTCCTTTTCCTTTTCCTGGGGTGGCGCCGAGACACAACCCGAACAGCTGCCGGATGGTTTTTTGCGCAGACGCCAGACCAGTCGGCCGGCAACGATGGCGACGATGGCCATGGCAATGATTTCCTGCAGGCCGGGCATGTTGTTTCTCCTCAGCTGCCCAGCTGGTAGGCGAGCAGTGCGCCTGCGTAGCCCAGTCCGGTCATGTACAGCCAGGCAAATACCGGCCAGCCCACGCTGTTGGTCTCCCGGTAAATGACGGCAAGCGTCGCCGCGCACTGCAGGCAGAAAGCATAGAAGATCAGCAGACCGACGACCATCGGCAGGCTGAACACCGGCGAGCCGTCCGCGTGCGTGGCCCGTTTCAGTTGTGCACGCAGCGCATTGTCGGTTTCGTCGCCCTGATCGCCGACCGAGTAGATGGTGCTCAATACCGCGATGACCACTTCCCGTGCAGGAAACCCGGCGATCACCGCCGCTGAAACCTTCCAGTCCCAGCCCAGCGGCGCGAAAGCCGGCGCGACGAAGTGTCCGGCGCGGCCGAGCCAGCTCTGCTCCAGGTAGGCGCTGGCCAGCCGATTGTCGAGCTGTGTGATTTCCCGGTCGCGTTCGGCGCTGTCAGGCAGGCTGGCCAGCACGGTGCGTTCTGTCTCGTAGGTCGCGGCAACTTCCGCCGGTCGCGGAAAATAAACCAGTGCCCAGATCAGCACGGCAACCGAGAAAATCACCGTACCGGCGCGCACCAGGAAGATGCGGGCGCGTTCGGCGAGCCGGATCAGCACCGACCACAGGTTCGGCAGCCGGTAGGGCGGCAGCTCGATCATGAAGGTGGGAGTCGGGCCGCTGAGCGCGGTGCGCTTCAGCAGCATGGCGGTGACGATGCCGCCGACGATGCCGAGCAGATAGAGGCCGAGCAGCACCATGCCCTGCAGGTTGATGAATCCGCCCAGGTAACGCGTGTCGGGGATGAAGGCGCCGATCAGCAGCGCATAGATCGGCAGTCGCGCCGAACAGGTCATGAACGGGGCCGCGAGGATGGTGGCGATGCGGTCGCGCCGCTCGGGAATCACGCGCGTCGCCATGATGCCGGGCACGGCACAGGCAAAGCTCGACAGCATCGGGATGAAGGACTGGCCGGACAGGCCCACCGAACGCATCAACCGGTCGACCATGAAGGCGACACGCGGCATGTAGCCGGAATCTTCGAGCACGATGATGAAGGCAAAAAGGATCAGGATCTGCGGCAGGAAAATCACCACGCCACCGACACCCGCGATCACGCCATCGACCAGCAGGCTGGAGATCGCCCCGGGTGGCAGCGCAGCGCGCACCAGTTCGCCGAGACTCGCGGCCCAGCCGTCGATCAGGTCCATCAACGGTGCAGCCCAGGAAAACACCGCCTGGAACACCATGGCCATGACCAGCAGGAACAGCAGGGAGCCGATCACCGGGTGGTTGGTAACCCGGTCGATGCGGTCGCTGACGGTCACCCGCGGTGGCTGGCGTTTCTCTATCCTGGTGATCAGCGCGTTGATCAGCGCGTAACGGGCCGTTGCTTCCATCGCCGCCAGCGAACTGCCGGCGCTCAGCCGGGCGCGCAGATCGAGCATTTCGGCATGAAAGCTGTCACCGGCGCTCAGCTCGAAGCGACGCTCGGCTGCGCCATGCGCATCGATCAGTGCCCGTTCGACCTCGTACTCGCTGAGATGCGAGCCGGCGGCACGCAGCCGTTGCCAGAGTTCCGCGGCTGCTTCATTGACTGTGGGCAGCACGCGCAGTGGCGGCGGTGACGGCGCATCGATTGCCGTGGCGAGTGCGCTGCGCAGCTCGTCCAGACCGGTGCCACGCGCCGCCGACAGTGCCACCACCTGCGCGCCCAGGCCAGCGCCGAGCGCAGTGATATCGACTTCGATACCCTTTGCGGCAGCGAGGTCGGTCATGTTGAGGCCGATGACCATCGGCAGACCGAGCTCGGCCAGCTGGGTGACCAGGAACAGGTTGCGCCGCAGATTGGTCGCATCGACGACCGCGAGGATGGCCCGTGGTCGCGGCAGATCCTCGACGTGGCCGAGCAGGACGTCGATGGCCACCATTTCGTCCGGTGACTGTGCGGCGATCGAGTAGGCACCCGGCAGATCGACGAGGGTGACGTTGTGGCCATCGAGCTTGATGTGCCCGGTATGTCTTTCGACGGTGACACCGGGATAGTTGGCGGTTTTCTGGCGCAACCCGGTCAGGGCGTTGAACAGGGTGCTCTTGCCGGTGTTCGGATTGCCGATGACCGCAATCACCGGGTCTGCCGCATTTTTCAGGGCTGTGGCCGGAGCGGGTGCGGCGCCGTTCATGGTCCCGGACTGACCTCGACCTGCCGCGCTTCCTCGCGACGCAGCGACAGCGCGTAATCCATGACGGACACCTCGATCGGGTCGCCGCCGATGGCCCGGCGTATCACCTGGATCGGTGAACCGGCCAGCAGGCCCAGCGCCATGAGGCGCTGCACGACGGGGCCGTGTCCATGCACGGCGACTATGGTGGCCGGTTGCCCGACCTTGAGTTCATCGAGTGTCATAGTCGCCATTCTAAATGGGAATCATTGTCATTACATAGGGGGTTCCACGCAGATCCGGATTCAGGCTCGGGATCCGGACATCGGTCGGGACGCTTTGCTGTGGTGCGAAGGCGAGCTCAGCGCTTGCGGGCAGTGCGGGCGACGTCCATCTCTTCGCTGTAGGCGCGGGCAAACTCTTCGCTGAACAGCTGCGGCGGCCCGCCGTCGTCGCGCTGGGTCAGCGCGTGATAACTTTCTTCGTAGAGCTCCCAGTACTTGAGCTTGTTGGTGCCGGCCAGCAGTCCGCTGCGCTTCATGCCTTTGTCGAAACGGGCCTTAAGCTCATCCGGATCGAAACGTTCGACGTAGTCCTCAACAGCCTGCAGCATGGCCTTGACCAGTGCCTGCTCGTGCTGGCGGACGTCGCGGAAGCCGGCCTTCACGGCCTCTTCGGCACTCAGGTAGGAGCCTTCGTTGCGGTCGTTGAGCAGATAGCGCAGCGCTTCCTCGATATTGGGTGAAAACTTGAGCGGGTTGTTCTGTGCCGCCTGCATCACGGTCTGCGGCAGGCGGAAGGTGTCTTTCATGTGGCTGCGCTCGCGCAGCAGCTCCATGAGTCCGCCCACCATCAGTCGCAGCAGCTTGCCGCTGGTCTCCATGAGGTCGCCGACCGGTACGCCAGCAGTTGCTTCGGGCTTGAGTCCGGCGGCTGCGATGAAGCGGTCCAGCGCGCGCTGGTCGGCCGCATCAGGGACATGTGTCGCCGGGTTTTCCGGCTGTGCGGCCACAGCCCTCGCCGGGCCTTTCACAGTCGCTGCGATCGCCGCTTTGCCTGGCCGCGAGGGGAGTGAGTCGAGTTTCTGCACCAGCGCGGAGTTGGGCATGAAGTGCTGCTGCAACCCCACGTCGCCGAGCATCTTGTCTTCGGAGACCAGCGCAAGCTCCAGCGATTCCTCTTCCGGTACCAGCTGGGCACGCACGATCGAGTCGCGCATGCCGTCGTGTTGTTCGTCGTCGCTGCTCTCGCTGATGTCCACGGCAATTTCATAAGCGCCGATACGCAGGCGATCACCATCGAAGAGGCGCTGTGGATGCCCTTTGCCGACCGGCATGTCCGCGTCGTTGACGTAAACCCCGTTGCGGCTGGTGTCGACCAGATACCAGGCGCCGGACTGATGCTCGATCATCGCGTGCCGGCTGGACACATAGCGGTGGTCGTCGGGCAGCACCCAGTCGTTGTCGCTATTCCGGCCGATCGTGCCCCCGACTGCAGCGAATTCGCGCAGACGCTCTTCAGGCGCGAGTGCGTTGCTGTCACTGGTAACCCGTAGGCGAAGCGGCATGTGCTGTCCCGTGCCAGGGCAGGGCCGGTGCGGTGCGCCGGCAGCCTGTCTGGAATGTCCCAGCCGGAATGATGGCCGGAGACCAGACATCTGGCCGCGTTTCGGTTCACAGTTCAGGGCGGTTCCCGGAACCGGTCCAGGTCCGGAGCCTGCGCTATACTGCGCGCCCGCCAGCTCTGGCGGAGCGTTTGTATACACGGCAGCGGCGGATCCCGGCGGCAGGCATGTCAGCGCGAAGTCTCTACAAAGTTGTCTTCCTCAGCCAGGGCAAGGTCTACGAGATCTACGCCCGGAATGTGACCCAGGGCACATTGTTCGGTTTCATCGAGGTCGAGCGGCTGGTGTTCGGTGAGCGCAGCACGGTCGTCATCGATCCCTCTGAAGAGCGCATCCGCAGCGAGTTTGCCGGCGTCCGGCGTACCTATCTGCCAATCCATTCCATCCTGCGCATCGACGTCGTCGAAAAGCAGGGCGTCAGCAAGATCAGCACCGCAGAAACCAGCAACGTCAGCCAGTTCCCCACGCCGATCTATACGCCGGCACCGTCCGGCGACCTGGACCAGTGACAGGTCGGCAGCCGCATTCCACCGTGCCACCTGCCCATACCGGCACCATGCTGGTGTGGGCTGGTGCCGGCGCACTGTCGGCGTTTCAGCTCGACAAGCTGCTCGCCGCGGTTCGTGCCTGCGTGCCGCGGGTCAGCCGGATCGTGGCCCGACATGAGCACTGCCTGTCTGTAGCCCGTGGCCTGACGGCCAGCGAGGAGCAGACGCTGCGCCGGCTGCTG
>JAUPLK010000045.1 GCA_030836925.1 Pseudomonadota bacterium | reverse complement strand
GGCGTGATCCCGGTGACCCTGGTCACGGCTGAGCTGACCGCAGTGGTGAGTTGTCCCGGCGGCGTCAGAAAGGGCTCGCCCGACAGATGCCAGTCCAGCGTGTAATTCATGCCGGAGTCCCTGAACAGCTTTTCCACGTGTGCACTGAGACGCTGGTGTGTCCAGACGGTCGAATAGCGGAAATTGAAGCGGGCGCTGAGTGTGCCTGGCGTGCTGTTGACTGCATCGCCGATGCTTTCGAGCTTCACGACCTGGAAGCTGGATGGCGGAAAAAATTCGTTGCCGTCGTCGACCGGTTCCGCATAGAGGCGGGTCAGCACCGGCGCAAAGGCCTGGATCGGATTGCTGATCATGTGCGGATAGGCGACATGTCCGGGCACGCCATGCACGGTCAGTATGCCGCTCAGCGAGCCGCGTCGTCCGACGCGCACGGTATCGCCGAGGCGGTCCTTGCCAGACGGTTCGCCGATCACGCACCAGTCGATTTTCTCGCCGCGTTCGGCCAGCCACTGCATGACGCGCTTCGTGCCGTCCTGCGCGCGACCTTCCTCATCGCTGGTGATCAGGAAGGCAATCGATCCCTTGTGTCGGGGGTTGGCAGCCACAAAACCGCTTGCGGCATCCACCAGCGCCGCCAGGCTGGCTTTCATGTCGGCGGCACCACGACCATAAAGTATCCCGTCGCGGATCTCCGGCACGAAGGGATCGGTTTGCCAGTCCTGCCTCGGTCCCGCCGGCACCACGTCGGTGTGGCCGGCAAGGCAGAGCACCGGTCCCTGCTGCCCATGGCGGGCCCAGAGATTGCTGACCTCACCGAACTGCAGGTGCTCGACGCTGAAGCCCGCAGCCGTGAGCCGGTCGGCGATCAGCGACTGGCAGCCTTCGTCTGCCGGTGTGACCGAAGGTCGCCGCAGCAGTTCACAGGCGAAGTCGAGCGTGCTGTCTCTGGCGTCTGTCATTCGCTCAGTCTGTTCGCAGCAGTTCGTTAAGGGAAGTCTTCGCGCGGGTTTTTGCGTCGACGCGTTTCACGATGACGGCGCAGTACAGGCTGCAGGCGCCCTTGCCGGAAGGCAGCGTTCCGGGCACCACGACGGCCCCGGCCGGCACCCGTCCGTAGAGGATCTCGTCCTTTTCCCGGTCATAGATGCGCGTGCTCTGGCCGATGAAAACGCCCATCGAGATGACGGCACCTTCCTCGACGACCACGCCCTCGACGATTTCCGAACGTGCGCCAATGAAGCAGTTGTCCTCGATGATGGTCGGATTGGCCTGCAGGGGTTCGAGTACGCCGCCGATGCCGACGCCGCCGGAGAGATGCACCTTGCGTCCGATCTGTGCGCAGCTGCCGACCGTGACCCAGGTGTCCACCATGGTGCCGCTGTCCACGAATGCACCGATGTTCACGAACGAGGGCATCAGGATGACGTCGCGGGCCACATGTGCACCGTGCCTGACGATTGCGCCCGGTACAACGCGCGCGCCACCGGCGGCAAATTGTTCCTGGCTGAAGTTGGCGTACTTCATCGGTACCTTGTCATAGAAGTCGGTGAAGCCCGCTTCAATGCGCACGTTGCGTTCGATGCCGAAGTGCAGCAGTACGGCTTTTTTCAGCCACTGGTTGACGACCCATCCGCTTGCGGCTTTCTCGGCGACGCGTGCCGTGCCGCGATCGAGCATGTCGATGGCGGTCTGGACCGCAGTACGGATCTCCGCTGGCGGATTCTGGAGATCAAGCGAAGCGCGTTCTTCGAAGGCCTTGTCGATGATGGTGCTGAGTGTGTCTGTGTTCACGATGGGTTCCGGCTGTTGTTGCATGAAAAATGTGTGGTGCAGAGGTTCAGCTGCCGTTGTCGAGGGTTTCGATCAAGGCCGCTTCGATCTTTTGGCATGCGACTTCGGTCAGCGGCCGGCCGTCCGGGTCGGTGACATAAAAGACGTCTTCGGCCCGTTCCCCGACCGTGAGTATCTTGGCCGCCTGGATGCTGACTTCGTGGTTGCGCAGCACATGGCCGATCTGGCTCAGCAGTCCGGGCCGGTCGCTGGCCACGATCTCGATGACTGTCCTGTTGTTGATGTCATCGCTGCCAAAGCTGACCAGCGTCGGTGTCGTGAACATGCGCACCTGGCGGGGCGGACGCCGTGTGACTCTGGGTCCGCTGGTCTGGCCGGCAGCAATCGCCTGTTCGAGGCGCTTTCTGATCTGTTCGCGCCGGTCGCTGTCGAGGATGTGCTCGCCGCTTTCCAGCACGACGTAGGTGGACAGGCGAAACCCGTTGTTGAGCCGGATGATGCGTGCATCCGCGATGTTCAGGCCGAGTTCGTCCAGGACTGCCGTGGCGATCGCAAAGGTGTACCGGTCGAGTGGCGTATAGGTGATCACTGAGGTGCCCGCGCGCGAGGCCTCATCCTGGATGCCGACCAGAATGTGCCGGCCTTCGTCCTCGCGGGCTGCGAGCAGGCGCGTGTGCCAGGCAATTTCCTCCGGGTGATAGCGCAGGAAATACTCGTCGCCAAGTTCCGACCAGATTTCGTCGATGCGTGTCGCAGTGATGCCGGCTGCCGCGGGCAGGGCGCGTGCCGCTGCCTTGCGTTCAGCAACCAGTTCATCCCGGTCGATGGGGTTTTCAAGTCCGCGGCGCAGGGCCCGTTTGGCCTGACTGTAAAGCTCCTCGAAGAGCTGTGCCTTCCAGGAATTCCACAGTTTCGGATTGGTGCCCCGTACATCGGCAACGGTCAGCAGATAGAGGTAATCCAGGTGTGTCTCGTCGCCTACCAGCGCCGCAAATTCGCTGATGATCGCCGGATCGCTGATGTCGCGCTTCTGGGCAGTCAGCGACAGGGCGAGATGGTGGCGGACCAGCCAGGCGACCAGCCTGGCGTCATAGCGGCTCATGCCGTGCTCGAGCACGAAGGATTCGGCATCCAGCGCGCCGAGTTCGGAATGATCGCCACCGCGTCCCTTGGCGATGTCATGAAACAGGCCGGCCAGGTAGGCGATCTCGGGTGCCGGCAGCGTGCGCATGATTTCCGAGCAGCGCGGATATTCATGATCATATCGGGACAGTGCAAAACGCCGCAGGTTGCTGACGACAAACAGCGTGTGTTCGTCGACGGTGTAGGCATGAAAGAGGTCGTACTGCATGCGGCCGACGATGCGGCCAAAGGCGGCGACGTAGCGGCCCAGCACGCCATAGCGGTTCATGCGCCGCAGTTCGTGCGTCACGCCTTCCTTGGCGCGCAGGATCTGCAGAAACAGCCGATGGTTGCGCGGATCCTGCCTGAACCCGTCATCGATGAGGTTCAGGCTGCGCCGTATCAGCGAAATGGTTCCGGCACTCACGCCCTTCAGATCAGGATGCTGCTGCAGAATCAGAAAGATCTCGAGCAGCGCCGAAGGCGTATCGTCGAAGACATCATCCGCCGTGACCTGCAAAAAGCCGTTGCGGGTCTGGAATCTCTCGTTGATCGCCTCGACCACCGTGTCCGGGCTGCTGAGAATGGCCTCCTGGAACTGCTGCAGGATCATTTCGTTTAGCCGGCTCAGGTCCATGACCGTGCGGTAGTAGCGCTGCATGAGTTGCTCGACCGCCAGCATGTAGGAGGCATCCTGGTAGCCAAACAGCTGGGCGATGCGCGATTGATAATCGAACAGCAGGCGATCTTCATGCCGCCCGGTGAGCAGATGCAGGGCAAAGCGGATGCGCCAGAGAAATTCGCGGCCCTGGAGCAGCAGGCGAAGCTCTGGTGGGCTCAGAAAGCCGCGTTTGACCAGGTCGTCGAGATTTTCGCTGCCGAATTCGCGGCGCGCGACCCAGGCGATCGTGTGTATGTCCCGCAGTCCGCCCGGACCACCTTTGATGTCCGGTTCCAGATTGTGAACGGTGTCGTCGTAGCGATGATGGCGGGCCTGCTGTTCGCGCAGCTTGCCCTCGAAAAAGTCGCGGGATGGCCAGATGCTTTCCGGCGCAATTGCCGCCCGCATGCCCTGCAGCAGTGCTTCTGGTCCGAGCAGCAGGCGTGACTCCATCAGCGTGGTGAGGACGGTGAGATCCTGGGCTGCATCCTGCCGGCACTGCTGGGGATTTCGAACGCTGTGCCGGATCTCGATGCCGGCATCCCACAGCAGGGTCAGGAATACCGACAGGCCGTCGTGGACGGTTGCGGCGGTTTCTGCCGGCATCAGGATGAGCAGGTCGACATCCGAGCAGGGATGCAGTTCGCCGCGACCATAGCCGCCGACGGCTACCAGTGCGCAACCGGCATGATCTGCACCCGTGCAGCCGCGCCAGGCGTTGGCGATGACCAGGTCGACGAGTCTTGCCCGGTCGGTGATCAGTTGCCCGGTGATCTCGCCCGCCAGAAAGCGTTGCCGGAGCGCCGCATGCCCGCAGGCCAGGATATGGCGGAGTTGCACCAGCAAGGTGTCCTGGCCGTTGCCGGGGTCGCAAGGCAAGGCCGAGACCTTCGTCCAGTCGATGGCGCTGCTGTCGGCGGTCAGGATGCTCGCGGCAAGTTTCCGGGCCTCCTCGGTCAGGACGATGGGCTGGCTGGCGGGCTGGTTCATCGCTGTTCGTCGGCGCCGAGAGTCAGGACTTCACAGCCGTTGTCGGTGATCAGGATCGTGTGCTCCCACTGGGCAGACAGCGAGTGATCCCGTGTGACAACCGTCCAGCCATCCGCCAGCAAACGGACGTGCCGTTTGCCGATGTTGACCATCGGCTCGATCGTGAAGGTCTGCCCCGGTCGCAGTTCCGGTCCGGTGTGCGGCTCACCGTAGTGCAAAACCTGCGGGTCTTCGTGGAATACGCGCCCGATACCGTGGCCGCAGTATTCCCGCACCACACTCAGACCCTGCGCTTCCACAAAGGTCTGGATGGCGTGTCCGATATCGCCGAGCCGGTTGCCGGGCCGGGCCTGGGCGATACCCTTCCAGAGACCTTCACGGGAGGTATTGACCACGCGTTCGCCCTGTACCGTGCTCTTGCCCACGAAGAACATCCGGCTGCTGTCACCATGAAAGCCGTCCTTGATGACGGTGATATCCACGTTGACGATATCGCCGTTTTTCAGGATCCGGTCGCCGGGAATGCCGTGGCAGACCACGTGGTTCACGGACGTACAGATGGATTTGGGGAAGCCACGGTAGTTCAGCGGGGCAGGTACCGCATGCTGCACGTTGACAATGAAATCGTGACAGATCCGGTCAAGCTCGTCGGTGCTGACACCGGGCTGTACATGGGGGCCAATCATGTCCAGGACATCGGCGGTCAGCCGTCCCGCCAGCCGCATGGCATCCTGTTCTGCCGGGGTTTTGATTGAAATGGCCATCCGTTCCTTTGTGCAGCCCTGAGCCGGGCCCCGGCAAATGAAGAGGAACGACCCTGCGGGCGCGTTGTTGCCGCCAGCCGGCTATGGTATAAAGCGCGCGCCCTAGAGGCAACGAAATCCACACGCGTTCCGACACGTCCGGCGGGGTGCCCTCCAACCACATCGGGATTCCTTTCAGGGATCCTCCTGCGGGGCGGGGTTGCCGGATGGGGTTCGCGGAGGTTCGAACCCAAACCTGAAGGAGTTTCAATGACTGACGTGAGCATGCGCCAGATGCTCGAGGCCGGTGTGCATTTTGGCCACCAGACTCGCTACTGGAATCCGAAGATGGGCCCGTATATTTTCGGCGCCCGCAACAATATCCACATCATCAATCTCGAACACACGGTCCCGATGTTCCGCAAGGCGGCGAGCTTCATCAGCGCGCTTGCGGCCAACGGTGGCAAGGTGCTGTTCGTCGGCACCAAGCGCTCGGCCGGTGATTCGGTCAAGGCGCAGGCAATCCGCTGCGGCATGCCCTTTGTCAGCCACCGCTGGCTGGGCGGAACGCTCACCAACTTCAAGACCATCAAGCAGTCGATCAAGCGCCTCGAAGATCTCGACGCGATGGAAGAAGACGGTACTTTCACACGTCTCACCAAGAAAGAAGTTCTGGAGCGCCGGCGCGAGCGTGAGAAGCTCGAGCGCAGCCTGGGTGGCGTGAAGAGCATGGCATCCCTGCCGGACGCGATATTCGTGATCGATGTCGGTCATGAAAAGATCGCCGTGCATGAGGCCAACAAGCTCGGCATTCCGGTGGTGGGTATCGTCGATACCAATTCCTCGCCGGAAGGTGTGCAGTACATGGTGCCTGGCAACGACGACGCAATGCGCGCTGCCGAGCTTTATGCGGTCGCGATTGCCGATGCCGTCATTGCCGGCCAGTCGTCGATTCCCGCCCTGCCCATCGGTGAAGATGATTTTGTCGAGCTTGATGCCGACGGGCGCCCGCGGGCCAACCCCGAGGGCAAGCGGCCTGGTACAGCCCGCCGGGCACCGCGTAAACCCGCTGCGGCACGCGGCGTGGCTGCAAGTGCCGCGCCAGATGCCGGAACCGAGTCCGCAGCTTCTGGCGAACAGGCTGACGCAGAGGCCTGATTTCATCGGCCAGTCTGCTGTACACCGGGCTGCTTGTTGCAGCCCGGATGTTTTTCCGGTGCCGTCGTGCACCTTTTCGGGCGAGGTGCATTGCATCGGCCCCGGTACATGAATCTGGAGAGTCGTGATGACGATTTCCGCAAGTCTGGTAAAAGAACTGCGCGAGCGCACTGGCGCCGGCATGATGGAATGCAAAAAGGCACTGGTCGATGCTGACGGTGCGATCGATGCGGCCCAGGAACTCCTGCGTACCCGCGGGCAGGCCAAGGCTGACAAGAAGGCCGGCCGGATTGCGGCCGAAGGCCAGATCGTGACGGCGGCGAGCCCCACCGGGGACGTGACCGCCATCATGGAGATCAACTGCGAGACGGATTTCGTTGCCAAGGATGACAATTTCCAGCGCTTTGCGCGTCTGGCGGTCGATCTGGCAGCCGCACGGCAGCCGGCTACGGTCGATGAGTTGATGGCGATCCCGGCCGGCGATGGACGGTCTCTGGAGGAGGCCAGGCGCGATCTGGTCGCCAAGATCGGCGAGAACATCGGTGTGCGCCGCCTTGCCTACGTTCGGCCGAGCGGCCATCTCGCCAGCTATTTTCACGGTACGCGGATCGGCGTGCTGGTGGATGTCGTCGGCGGCGATGCCGATCTGGGCAAGGACCTGGCCATGCATATTGCAGCCAGCAGTCCGCGTTACCTGTCGGCCGACGAGGTGCCGGAGGACATCCGTGCCAACGAACGCCGCATACTTTCCGAGCAGGCCCAGACTGAGGGCAAGCCGGCCGAAATCGTTGCGAAGATGGTCGAGGGCCGCTTGCGCAAGTACCTGAATGAAATCGTCTTGCTCGGGCAGTCCTTCGTCAAGGATCCGGATGTCTCGATCGAGAAGCTGCTCAAGCAGCGTGGTGCCAAAGTGCAGGCCTTCGTGCGCCTTGAAGTGGGCGAAGGCATCGAAAAGAAGTCCGAGAATATCGCTGAAGCAGTTGCCGCCATGCATTCCGGTGCCTGACCTTCCTGCTGACCGGGCGGGTGCACGACCGGTCGCAGCTGTGCGGTATGTCGCAAGCCTGTCCTGCTGTTAACCTCGCAGGGCAGCAAATCCGGTAGAATCGCCGGGATTTTGCATCAGCCACCCAACGGCCATCGCACGGTTTTCATCGCATGAACGAGACTCGTCTGCTCTACCGGCGCATCCTGCTCAAACTCAGCGGTGAGGTGCTCATGGGTGGTGGCGACTACGGTATCGACCCCGCCGTGCTGAGCCGTATTGCCGCCGAGCTGAAAGAAGTCGTGGCGCTCGGTGTGCAGCTGGGCATCGTCATCGGTGGCGGCAATATTTTTCGTGGTGCGGGCCTGGCCCGGGCCGGCATGGATCGCGTGACCGGCGACCACATGGGGATGCTGGCGACGGTCATCAACTCGCTGGCGCTCCAGGACGCTCTCGAGCGCGTCGGTACGCATGCCCGCGTCATGTCGGCGCTGCAGATCCATGAAGTCTGTGAGGATTACATCCGCCGTCGCGCGATTCGTCACCTGGAAAAGGGGCGGGTCACCATTTTTGCGGCTGGTACCGGCAATCCGTTTTTCACCACCGATAGCGCGGCGGCATTGCGTGCCATCGAGATCGATGCCGACGTGCTCGTGAAGGGCACCAAGGTCGATGGCGTCTACACTGCGGATCCGGTCAAGGATCCTGCGGCCGTCCGTTACGACCAGCTGAGTTTTGACCGGGTCATTGCCGACAAGCTGAATGTGATGGATACGACGGCGGTCGTCATGTGCCGCGAGAATAATGTGCCGATCCGCGTGTTCAATCTGAACGGGGCAGGGGAACTGGTGCGTCTGGCACGTGGCGAAAACGTCGGCACCCTGGTGACCGGGTAGCCGTGATCAGTCCGGAGGTAATGGCGTGATCAACGAGATCAGAAAGGATGCTGATCAGCGCATGGCCAAGTGCGTGGTCGCGATGGCCCAGGGATTGCGCAAGCTGCGCACCGGCCGGGCACATCCGAGCCTGCTTGAGCATCTGATGGTGGACTACTACGGGTCCAGTGTTCCGCTGACGCAGACTGCGAACGTTGCGATCGAGGACTCCCGGACCTTGACGGTAACGCCCTGGGAAAAGTCGATGGTGGCGGTGATCGAGAAGGCCATCATGAGCGCGAATCTCGGCCTGACACCGCGCAGTGCCGGTACGGTGATCCGCGTACCACTGCCGGTCCTCACCGAGGAACGGCGCCGGGACCTCGCCAAGATGGTCAAGCAGGAAGCTGAGCAGGGGCGGGTGGCGATACGCAATGTCCGGCGCGACGCCATCAACGACATCAAGGAACTGCTGAAGGACAAAG
>JAUPLK010000239.1 GCA_030836925.1 Pseudomonadota bacterium | reverse complement strand
GCTTCAGCAGGGCGAGGTTCTGCTGGACTTCACCGCCCTCGAAGGTCGTCAGATCTTCCTGCAGCCACTCCACCAGTATTTCGATGGCGCGCAACGGCGCCTTCAGGTCATGTGAGGCGACATAGGCGAACTGTTCGAGATCCCGGTTGGAGCGTTCGAGTTCTTCGGATTTCTGCTCGAGGGCGCGCTCAATCGCGCGGCGTTCCGTGATGTCCATCGCCAGCGACAGAATGCCAACGACTTCGCCCGCGGCATTGCGGTCCGGCTGATAGGTCACGGCGTAAAAGCGCTGCTCGCCGCTGGCCATCGTGCGCGATTCTTCGTACTGGACGATTTCACCGGCCAGGCAGCGGTCGTACAGCGGCTTGCGGTGCAGCCAGGTTTCTGAACTGATCACCCTGGTGATCGGTTCATGCAGATGGCGGGTGCGCGAGTAGCCGTACCACTGGTCATATTCGCTGCTCAGGAACTGCACGACATAGTTGCGGTCGAGATAGGCGAACAGGCCCGGCACCCCGTCGGCCAGATGCTGCATGCGAGCCTGGGTGGCCTGGAGTTCAGATTCCAGGGCGAGTCGCGCGGTCACATCGACACACACGCCCAGCAGCCGCCGGCCTTTTTCGGTCCCGGATACATGCACGTTGCCCCGGCCGCTGACGAAGTGCACCGAGCCATCGCGATGAATCACGCGGTAATCGCAGTCAAAACTGCCGGTCTGTGCGCTTTCAGCCGCGGCTGCCCAGTAGCGCGGCAGATCGTCCGGGTGGATCCGGGACAGCATGACTTCGGGTGAAAGGCAGGCGCCGGGGTCGATGTCGAACAGTTTCCGGCAGGTATCGTCAACCGTGAAGACATTCGATTCCGGATCGAAGGAATAGAGGCCGATCCCGGTGGCGGTCAGCGTGGCCTGCAATGCCGGGTTGATCCCGTTTGTGGTGCTGGTCAGGGTGAGCATCGGTCAGCTTCCGTTGTACCGGGGTCAGCGGCGGTTGACCGCGGCCAGTGCCAGCCGGGTTGCAGTTGAGTCGACGCCGGCATTGTTGAGTTCGGCCAGCAAGGGTTCGATCAGTGCCTGCTCCATCGGTACGCCGAACAGGTAGCCCTGCACGATGTGGCAGCCGCGTTCGAGCAGGAAGTCGAGTTGCTCGTTTGTTTCCACACCTTCGGCTACGGTTTCCAGCCGCAGGCTGCGGGCGAGGGAGATGATTGCGTCGATGATGCTCTCGCCATCCTGGCTGACACCGATTTCGAGGACGAAGGAGCGGTCGATTTTCAGGACATCGATCGGGAAGCGACGGAGATAGCTCAGGCAGGAGTAGCCCGTGCCGAAATCGTCGATGGAAATGCGCAGCCCGATCCGCTTCAGACGCAGCAGTTCCATCTGGGCAGCCTCGCTGTCTTCCATGACCAGGCCTTCGGTCAGTTCGATCTCGATGAGCGCCGGGTCGATATCGTGGGCGGCAAGTATCTGCGCCACACGCTTGTGGAAATCAGGCTGCTGGAACTGCCGTGCCGATACGTTCACCGATACCGGCACGCGCGGCAGGCCCTTCTCTTCCCATGTCTTCAGTGTCTGGCAGACCTGGTTGAGTACCCAGTAACCGAGCGGAATGATGTGTCCGCTTTCCTCGGCCACCGGAATGAAGGTCCCGGGGCTCACCTTTCCGCGCGTGGGGCTGGTCCAGCGCAGTAGTGCTTCCAGCCCCTGCAGGCGGCGGTTGTGGGCGTTGACCTTCGGCTGGTATACGACGTGGAACTCCTCGAGTCGCAGCGCTTCGCGGATGTCCCGTTCGAGTTCGTGGTATTCCATCAGTTCGGCGTGCATGCGCTCGGTGAAGAAGGTGACGTTGTTGCGGCCGTTCTCCTTCGCCTGATACATGGCGATGTCGGCGTTCTTCAGCAGCATCTGCGTGTCCGCGCTGTCGTTCGGGTACATCGTGATGCCGATGCTGGTGGTGATGTCCAGTTGCCGGTCGGCGATGTGGTACGGCTGGGAGATCAGTGCGAGCAGGCTGGACGCCATCGTCTCGACTTCCAGCGGACCCGTCAGCCCCTCGAGCAGTACCGCAAACTCGTCACCGCCGAGCCGGGCGACGACGTCGCCGGTGCGCACCGAGCGCTGGATGCGGCTCGCCACTTCCTTGAGCAGCCGGTCGCCGGCATCGTGGCCGAGCGTGTCGTTGACCACCTTGAACTCGTCGAGATCCAGGAACAGCAGCGTTACCTTGCGGCCATCGCGGCGCGCGCGTGCAGTGGCGCGCGTCAGCTGGTCGTTGAAGTACTGGCGGTTCGGGATCCCGGTCAACGCATCGAATTGCGCCATGTAGTTGAGCCGCAGCTCCGAGCGCTTGCGCTCGATCGCGTAGCGCACCGAGCGCAGGATGGTGCGTCCCTGGCCTTCCCACTTCACGAGATAGTCCTGGGCGCCCTTGTTCAGGATGCTGACGGCAAATTCCTCGTCATCCTGACCGCTCAGCACGACGATGGGTATTTCGTTGTCGATGGCCTGTATTGCGTCGATGCATTCCAGGCCCGAGGCGTCCGGCAGATGCAGGTCGAGCAGAACGATGTCGAACTTCTCGCTGCCCAGCCGCTCCGTAGCGCTGCCCAGCGACTGCACATTGACCATTTCCACATCGCTGGCGCGCTGGCGGCGCAGCGAGGCGGCCAGAAATTCCACGTCAGCCGGATTGTCTTCAACCAACAGAAGCTTCATTGCTGCGCGATGGTCCGGTTAACCGGGCAGGCCCGGCCGGCCAGTTTTTCCCCACGTGTATGTGAGGCGTAGCCTAAAGCCCGACTATGACAAATCAGTGAGACCGGGATCACATCCACCGGCCGGTTGGCCTGCGCGAGCGCACAGTTCAGGCGGAATGGCGCGAACAGCCCGTTTCAGATCTCGATCACGGTACTGACGATCACCACGCGACGCAGTGGCATGCCGAAAAACTCGGCCGCACCGGTCGAGCGGCGCTGCAACCAGGCGAAGAACCTGCGCTTCCAGTGTCCGGGACGTCGCTGGCCGGTCGGCACCACGACATGCTGTCCGAGAAATAGCGTGTAGTCGCGCGAGGAGATGGGCAGGCCCTGGCGACAGCACTGCTGGATGATGGCGCCCACGTCCGGCGTTTCCATGAATCCGAACCGCGCGCGCACCGAATGAAATGATTCGCGCAGCGGCTCGATCGTCAGCCGGGTCGCGGCGTCGGCTTTCGGAATGCGCAGGAACTCGATGTGCAGGAAGATCACGTTCTCGTGCACGACATGGTTGTGCTCGATATTGCGCAGGAACGCACCGGGTATGGAGTCCGGACGGCTGGCGAGGAATATGGCGGTGCCCTTCACCTGGCTGGTGCCCGCCAGCAGCTTGCCCAGTCCGGCGGTGCCAACCGACATGCTGTCGAGTTTCCTGCCCAGCACGTCGCGGCCATCGTGCCAGACCACGAACACCAGAAAGAGCAGA
>JAUPLK010000238.1 GCA_030836925.1 Pseudomonadota bacterium | reverse complement strand
CTGGACGGCGTTGACGTAGCCCTTGAACCAGAAGTACTTCTGCCTGCCCCAGTCGGTATCGCCCTGGATGCGTGCGTAGGCCATCTGGTTGCCCCTGCCGGTGCGCAGGTCGAGGAAGGGCCCCTCAATGCCCGGGCCCCTGCCACCGATGCTGCCACCGCTGTCGGCCGCAGCGGCCGACGAGGTGAAGGCGCCCAGCGCCAGGCCAGCGGCGCCAGCGGCACCGATCGAAGCGAAGGACAGTACATCTCGGCGGGTGGTCTGCATGGTGAGCTCCTGCTGTATCAGCGATGGGATGGGCCAATCATAGCCAAATCCCGTGTGCATTTAACTGTCGTATAGTTGCCGGCCATGCGCATTCTCGGCATCTCGGCCTATTACCACGACAGCGCGGCTGCCCTGCTGGAGGACGGTCGGGTCGTCGCTGCCGTTCAGGAGGAGCGATTCAGCCGGCGCAAGCACGATGCGCGGTTTCCGGCCGGTGCCGTCGACTATTGCCTGCGCGAGGCGGGCTGCGGCCTGCGCGATGTGGATCAGATCGTGTTTTACGACAAGCCACTGATCAAGTTCGAGCGGCTGCTGGAGACCTATCTCAGTTACGCGCCGCGTGGTCTGCGCTCTTTCATCGCCGCGATGCCAATCTGGCTGAAGGAAAAGCTTTACCTGAAGACCACACTCAAGCGCGAGTTTGCCGCCATTGCCGGTTGCAAGGAGCGCGAGTTGCCGCCGCTGCTGTTCAGTGACCACCACCGCTCGCATGCCGGCTCGGCGTTTTTCATGAGCCCCCATGAGCGGGCCGCCGTGCTGTGCATGGACGGGGTGGGCGAGTGGGCTACCACATCGGCCTGGCTCGGTACCGGCAACCAGTTGCAGCCGCTCTGGGAAATCGGCTTTCCGCACTCGCTGGGGCTTCTGTATTCCGCCTTCACCTATTTCACCGGCTTCAAGGTCAACTCCGGCGAGTACAAGCTGATGGGCCTTGCGCCGTACGGCCAGCCGAAGTACGCCCCGCTGATCCTCGACAGGCTCATGGACCTGAAGGCAGACGGCAGCTTCCGGCTTGACATGCAGTACTTCAACTACTGCACCGGTCTGACCATGACCAACCAGCGCTTCGCCGGGCTGTTTGGCGGTCCGCCGCGCCGTGCGGAATCGCCGGTCACACAGCGCGAGATGGATCTGGCCGCATCCATCCAGGCGGTGACCGAAGAAGTGGTGCTGCGTCTTGCCCGCTCGCTGCATGCCGACACCGGCGAAAAAAACCTCTGCCTGGCCGGCGGCGTGGCACTCAACTGCGTGGCCAATGGCCGCCTGTTGCGTGAGGGTCCCTTCGAGAATATCTGGATCCAGCCGGCCGCAGGTGATGCGGGCGGTGCACTGGGTGCGGCTGCCGTGGTCTGGCACGAGCACCTGGGCAAGTCGCGTCGCGCCGATGGCAGGGACCGGATGAACGGCAGCTACCTGGGGCCGGATTACAGTGCCGCGGAAATCCGCCAGCAGCTGGATGCGGCCGGTGCGCTTTATCGTGAACTGCCCGACCAAGAACTCATCAGCACCGTTGCCGGCATCCTTGCAGCGGAAAACGTCGTCGGCTGGCACCAGGGGCGCATGGAGTTCGGTCCGCGCTCGCTCGGCAACCGCTCGATACTCGGTGATCCGCGCAGCGCGAAGATGCAGTCGGTGATGAACCTCAAGATCAAGTTCCGCGAATCGTTCCGGCCCTTCGCGCCGTCGGTGCTTGCTGACCGGGTGTCCGACTATTTCGAACTCGATCGGGACAGTCCCTACATGCTGCTGGTTGCGCCGCTGCGCGAGAATCTCCGCAAGGCCATTACCGCCGAACAGGAGCAGTTGTTCGGCATCGAAAAGCTGAACATCCCGCGTTCGGAACTGCCGGCGATCACGCATGTGGATTACTCGGCGCGCGTGCAGACCGTGCATCCGGAAACCAACCCGCGCTATCACGCCCTGCTGAAGGCCTTCGAGGCGCAGACCGGCTGTGCGGTGCTGGTCAATACCTCGTTCAATGTGCGCGGCGAGCCGCCAGTCTGCAGTCCGGCTGATTCATACCGCTGCTTCATGCGCACGGCGATGGACTATCTGGTGATCGGCAATTGCCTGCTGGCGAGGACGGCGCAGCCGGAACGGCCGGAAGACAGGAACTGGATGCAGGAGTTCGAGCTGGACTGATGAGTCACGGAATTCCCCACGCAGGACCGCGCGAGCTGCGCCAGTTCGGCATCACCACCGGTGCCATCGTCGTGCTGCTGTTTGCCGGCTTTTTCCCCTGGCTGCTGGAGCGCCCGATACCGGCCTGGCCACTGGTGACCGGTGCGGTGCTCATCGCCTGGGGTCTGCTTCTCCCCGGGAGTCTTGGCCCGGTGTATCGCGGCTGGATGAGTTTTGGTCTGGTGATGGGCAGGATCACCACGCCTGTGCTCATGACGGTGATCTTCGTGCTGGTCATCATCCCCGTTGCGCTCGTCCTGCGCCTGCTGCAAAAGGATCCCATGTGTCGCAAGTTCGACCGGGATGCGTCATCCTATCGCGTCGCCGGCAGTGGTGTGGAGACCGGCTCCATGGACAAGCCCTACTAGGCTTTCAGACAATTCCAGGCGGAAACTGCTGATGCTGGATTTACTCAGGGACCTGTGGGGCTTCATGCGGGTGCGCAAGAAGTTCTGGCTGGCGCCGGTGATCATCGTGATGCTGCTGCTCGGTGCACTGCTCGTGCTCGGCCAGGGTTCGGCCGTCGCGCCATTCATCTATACGCTGTTCTGAGCCGGTCAGCGACTCTGCGGTACGGCACCCGGCCGATCCGCCAGTGCCTCGCGTACCGCCGGCAGCAGCGCCTGGGCAATCTTGCGGTGACCGGCGGCGTTCCAGTGAGCGTCCTTGCGCCAGAAATCCGTGCTGTCGAAGCTGTCACCCGGGTCGACCAGCGTGACCGGCAGCCCGGCGACAGCGCGCTTCAGCAGCCCGCGCGCTGCGTCACTGCGATCTTCAAGCGTGTAGCACTGTCCCAGTTCGCACTTGGTCGGTGCGGCCAGCACGATTACCGGGATGCCGCGCGCCTGATAGGCGACGGCAATCTTTTCCAGCAGTCGTGCATTGATCTGCATCACCCGGGTCGTGGCTGGCTTGTCCGGTTGCAGGTAGATGTCGGATTCCTCGAAACCCGCGGGCCCCTTCTGGCCGAAACGTTCAAGGCCGCCGCCGAGTCCGCGCGTGAAGCGATCAACCAGGCGGAACAGGTACGAATGCTCGTGCATCCACGCCAATGGACCGCTGTCATGGCGTCCCGGAAAGCGCTTGATGTCGGGTATCGGGTAGCCCTCGATCAGCAGTTGCCCGGACTCATCGAGGCGGGCGTATGGCTTGTAATAGTCGTAGCGGTTCCAGTAGACCGCGTCGGCGAAATCATTGCCGAGGCAGAAGCTGATGATGACGAGGTCCGGGTCGAGTG
>JAUPLK010000237.1 GCA_030836925.1 Pseudomonadota bacterium | reverse complement strand
ATTCTAAACCGTGAAAACAGATGCTCGGTTATTTCTGCAACCCTGTAAACAATCAGCGTCTGAACGCTTAATTTCAGTATAGGAACCGCCATGTCAATGTACCGTCAACTCTGGCTCGCCGTGATTGTGAGCACGCTTCTGGCCCTGATCGGCAGCCTGCTTGGCTCCACTCTGGGCGCACGGGTCTATCTTCAGGATCAGTTGCAGATGAAGAATATGGATAATGCTTCGGTTCTGGCGCTTTCACTGAGCCAGAAAAGCATGGATGCAGTGGAGATCGAACTTGTGGTGTCGGCCTTGTTCGATAGCGGCCATTATGAATTTGTCCGGGTAGCCGATCCTTTTGGCTCGACGATTGCCGAGCGACGCGCCCCCGCCGGCCAGCATGAAGCCCCAGAGTGGTTTGTGCGCTTGCTGCCGATCAGCCCTGGCCAGGGGCAGGCCCAGATCAGCAATGGCTGGAAGCAACTGGGTACGGTCACGCTGGCCAGTCACAGCCGGTTTGCCTATCGTTCCTTGTGGCGTAGCGTGCTCGGGCTGATTTCAGTGCTGGCGGTGGCGGGGCTGTTTAGCGGCTATCTTGCAACGCTCATCCTGCGTCGCTTGCGTGTACCGCTGAATACCGTCATCCATCAGGCCCAGGCCATCAGCGAGCGCCGCTTCGTGACTTCCGAGGTGCCGCGCGTGCCGGAGTTGCGCCAGTTGGCGGAGGCAATGAACTCTACGGTGGCAAGGCTCAAGTTCATGTTTGATGAAGAGGCTGCCCGGCTTGAATCTGTCCGGCAGGAGGCAAACTCCGATCCGCTGACGGGCCTTGCCAATCGCAGCCATTTTATGGCGACGCTGCATCAGGCACTCGATGCCGAAGACGCGCATGGCGGCAGTCTGGTGCTGGTCCGGCTCGCCAACCTGAATGACGTCAATCACCGTCTTGGCCGCGATGCTACCGACCAATGGCTGCGCAGCGTTGGTTCTGTCATTCGCGCGGCAGCAAGCAAGGGCGCCGCCGCGCGCCTTAATGGTGCGGATTTTGCGCTGTTGCTGCCTGAGCATGATGACCATACGCACGAATTTGTCGCTGCCCTCTTGAGCAGCCTAGTCAAGGAGTCCGAGCCGTATGTGGCGGAGGGGCCTGCCGCCTATATCGGTTTTGGTGGATTTGGCTTGGGCAGCGATATGGCAACCCTCCTGTCGCGGATTGATGCCGCGCTGGCGAGCGCAGAATCTGCTGGCGTCAACGGTATGGCGGAAGCAGCGCAGGATGAAACGAATATGCCGCGTAGCGGTGAGCAGTGGGCGCAAACGATCCATCTCGCGCTGAAATCCAACTGGGTCCGCCTGGTTTCTTTCCCGGTCAAGCGGCTCGATGGCTCCTTCTCACATCGGGAATGCCCGCTGCGCCTGATGTTTGATGCCGATGGCGACTGGATTCCTGCTGGCCGTTTCCTGCCGGTCGCTGAGCGCCTTAAGCTGACGCCAGAACTCGACCTCGCAGCTATCAGGCTGGGGCTCAGGGAACTGGAACAGAGCCCCCAGCTTTCCGGGCTGGCAATCAATATTTCCGCCAGTTCCATCGATTCTGCCGGATTCCGTGACAGCGTGCGCAGCTTGCTTCGTTCCCAGCCCAAAGCTGCCCGGCGTCTGTGGCTGGAGATTCCGGAGAATGGCGCATTGCAGAATTTTGAAAGCTTCCGCCTGCTGTGCCGCGATCTGCAGGAGGCCGGCTGCATCACCGGGATCGAGCACTTCGGTCGCCAGTTCAGCCAGATCGGCCTGCTGCATGGCCTGGGCCTCGACTACATCAAGGTGGACGCGAGCTTTATTCGCGGGATCGAAAGCAATCCCGGCAACCAGACTTTCCTCAAGGGCCTGTCCTCGATTGCACACAGCATCGGTATGCAGGTCTTTGCCGAAGGTGTGGTGAGCGAAGCGGAGTTGAATGCTCTGGGCCAACTTGGGTTCGATGGCGCAACCGGGCCGGCAATCAGGGATATCGAAGCATAAAAAAGGCCCGCACGAGGCGGGCCAAAAGGTTCCATCTTCGGCTGGCGTTAATCGGAAATCAGCTTGCCCTTGCTGAGCAGGTCCTGAATGATGGCCTGATCCGTGGTCAGCGTTCCTCCAAAAGTCAGATCCACATCCTGCAGAAGAATGGTCTGGTCGATGCTGCCCGACCCCGCCGACTTGATCTCCACGGTCGTTGAACCGCCGCTGACATTGAAGTGCAGGTAATTGGCAAGATTGCCCGCATCGGTGCCGCCGTGCGACTCGCCTTGCAGCAGATCGCGCAGGTCGAGGGCATCGGTGCCGGCTGTGGTGCCGAAGTTGAGCACGGTGTCTGAACCGCCACGGTCGGCAAACTTCCAGACCAGGACATCGGCGCCTGTGCCGCCATCCAGCGTGTCGTTGCCCGTGCCGCCAATCAGCACATCGTTGCCGCCACCGCCGTTCAGGGTGTCGTTCCCTGCACCGCCACTGATCCACTCGGCATCTGCATCGCCACTGAGAGTATCTGCTGCGGTCGTGCCGAGAATATCGAGCTTGACGTTGTCCGTGTCAGTGGCAGTACTGCCTCCAACCGTTTCGGTCGCTGTCACGCTGGCGACAATGCTGTTGATCTGGCCATCTGTCAGCGCGCTTGTCGAGGTCATGGTAATCGGGTGGCCCGCGATCACGGTTGCTGCGCCCCCGGTCACGGTAATCGATGTGCCGCTCGTGGTATCGAACAGCGTTACCCCGGACGGAATCCCCGCAAGGCTGATTGCCGAAAGCGACTCGCTGCCATCGACATCGTTGAGGTAGGCCTCGGTGTTCAGCGTGTAGTTGTACACCCCCTGCTTGATATCGAGATTGTCGAATCGGACCAGAGCATCGTTGTCGAACGAATAGAAGCCGATTGTGTTGAGTGCCGGCGCAGTTGTCGCCCCATTGGTGACGCTGCCGTAGTTGTAGTTGATCGTGGTGGTCACGGCCGATGTCGCATCGACCGCAGTGGCCGATATGCCGGTATTGCTGACCGTCACCTTGACGTTAAACCAGTCATCTCCGGCGAAGTTGCCCGTTGCAAGATCGATGGGAACGCCATTCTTGATCTGAACAATGGAAAGCTGTTGATACTGGCCAGGATAGCTATTGAACAGACTGCCGCCCGGCGCGTATTCGGCGCTGGGGTTTTCCCAGCGGACCATGTAGTAGTTGTTCGTATCGACATAGCCGAACACAAAACCGATACCATTGGCCTGCGATGAACCAGCATCCGCATACATGTCCGCCGAGATGACATAGCTGGTCATCGCTTTCTGGGTGGCGGTCAGGTTGGTGTAGGCAAGCAGGCCCTGAGCATCGTCCGAGCCGCTGGTGCCGCTAATGTTATAGGCGACGGATCCGTTGTTCACCGTCCAGAAGTTGTTGTTGAACTCATCGGTGGTCGTCTGGCCAGCCCAGGCCACGGAGTCAAACAACTGCGCTTCGGT
>JAUPLK010000004.1 GCA_030836925.1 Pseudomonadota bacterium | reverse complement strand
TACACGGCCTTCCTCGACGTGGAATATCTGCTGTAGGAGCGCTGGTAGGAGCGCCTTCAGGCGCGATTGTCGGCCGTAGGAATCGCGCCTGAAGGCGCTCCTACGGGCGCTCCTACGGGCGCTCCTGCGCAGCCTGCATGATGAACTTGGGCTTGAAGATCTCGGCCCAGGCGGGCACGAGAAACATCGCCGAACAGGCATTCAGCACGAGCATGATGATCAGCAGGCGCGCCGAGTCGGCCTGGAAACGCAGGTCGGAAATGAACACCCACATGATGATGCCGCCGATCAGCGTGGTGGCCGTGAAGGCAATCGCGACGCCAGTGGTACTGACCGCACGCTTCACCGCTTCCTGCAGGTCGGTGGCACCGTGCATCTCTTCCTTGATGCGGTCCATCATGTAGATCGCGTAGTCCACACCCAGGCCGATGCCCACCGCGATCATCGGCACCGTGTTGACGTTGAGCCCCATGTCGAGCAGCCCCATGCAGGCGTAAGTCAGCGTGGTCGCAAAGCCCATCGAAGCCAGCATCATCACACCCGAATGCAGCGAACCGTAGAACCAGAAAGTGAACATCAGGATCAGCACCAGCACCGCCGGCACGACGATGACGTTGGTCTCGAAAGCTTCCTCGTTGATCGCCGCCGTCACCCCGACCGGGCCGCCGGCAAGGTCGATATGCAGGCCAGGCACCTTGCTGCCCACCTCGTCCCGCCACTGCTTGACCATGTGGATCGCACGCTGAATGGTCTCGCCGGTATGGTCCTTGTAGTAGAAGACCATGTTCGCACGCTGCTCATCCGTGTCCAGGAACTCGAGCAGGGCGCCTGGCACCGGCGCCGACATCATGTACATGAACATCAACCCGCCGACATCGCTCGCACGGTTCGGTACCACCGCCCAGCGCGGATCGTCATTGCGCGTCATCTGGTTGACCTGCATCACCAGATTGTTGAGCCCCTTGGCCCCGCCCATGGTGGGATCGAGCAGCATGTAGTTCTGGAAGTCGGCGAGCGCCTTGATGACCTCCGGCCGCTTGAGCCCGCCCTTCTCGTCAGTACGGGCGATGATGAACAGTTCCTCCGAACCGGGGAACCTGTCATTGATCGCCTTTGATGAAACATTGAAATCGTGATCGCGGTACAGCAGCGGTGAACCCGGCTCGGGCTCGCCGATCTGCACCCTGAAGCTCAGCGCAGTCGCAATCAGCACGATGCACAGGGTGGTCCACAGCACCGCCCTGGCACGCGCCGGCGTGCCGACCACCAGTGCCAGCTTCGGGAATGCATCGCGGATGAAAGTGTTCTTGCCGCTGATTTTCTTCGGCTTGGGCAGGATGGCCAGCAGCATCGGCAAGGTCACCAGCACGGTCACCAGCATGCTCACCGCCCAGAATGAGGCATAGATGGCCATCTTGTCGTTGATGGGCACGGAACCAAGACCGATCAGGAACAGTGCCGCCGCATCGGCCACGATCGCCAGCGCACCAGGCCGGAACAGCGCGTTGAAGGTATTGCGTGCCGCCAGCTGCTTGTCATCGGTGCGCGCCAACTCGAGGAAGTAGCGCTCCACTTTCTGGATGCCATGCGATAGGGCACGTGCCGAGATCAGGAACGGCACCACCAGCATCAGCGGATCGAGGTTGTAGCCCAGCACACCCATGAAACCGACGCCCCAGATGCTGGTGAGCGCCATGCCGAGCAGTGGCAGCAGGATCCCGTACAGTCGCCGCGTATAGACGATCAGGATCGCCAGCACGATGAACACGGTGTAGAGGAAGATCTGCAGGATCTGTGCACTGTAGGAATCGACCCAGCCGATCAGCACGGGATTGCCGGTGGCATGGATGCGCACGCCGGGAGCTGCCTCCTTGAGACGAATGGCCTGCAATTCCTCGAAGATCTTGCCGTAATCGAGCGCCCCCTCGTTGAGCGTGCCCTTGATGATGGCCGCCTTGAGATCCGGCGACACAAGCAGGCCAAACACACGCGGACTCGCCACCACATCACGCTGGATGCCGGCCAGCTCTTCCGCTGAGTAGTCACCGTATTGCGGGTCGAAATACGTCACCGAGCGGATGTTGCCGTCCGGCGTGAGCGAGATCTTGCGTGTATTGCGGTGGGTCAGGCTGGTCACCAGGTTGTGATTGATGCTGGTGAGCTGGTCCATGCCCTCCGTGATGCGATGGATGCGGGACAGCGTCTCGTTGGTGAATATCGTGCCTTCCTCGACCTCCACGGCCATCGTGATGATGTTGGCACCACCGAAGGTGTCGCGAATGCTGTTGTGGAGCTTGATGTAGGGGTGTTGTTGCGGCAGCAGATCGGCAAAGTCCGACAGCATGCGCACCGCCGGGATGTGCCAGGCAAACCATGCCGTGACCAGCATGACGACCAGCAGCACCAGCTTGCGGTGATCGAACAGCAGGTTGCCGAAGCGCGGGAAAAAGCCCTGGGACTCGCTCATCTCAACTCCTCGGCACTGCGTGAAGCGCGCCGGCAGCACCACCGATCAGCACCCGGTCGGCACCGGCGGCATGCACCACGCGCAGGAACAACCGCACCGGCTGGCCATGGTCCACGCGCCGCCAGCCGTCACCCTCAAGCTTCAGCAGGGTCCCCTCGCCACCGGCAGCATAGACATCGTTGCCGATGCCGGCCAGGCTGTAGATGGGCGCCAGCGTCCCGGTGTTTTGCAGGGCCCATGTCTGCCCGCCATCGGCAGTGTGCAGGATCTGCCCGGCGAGCCCGGCCACCCAACCCGTCTGCAGATCGCGGAACCACGCATCCTGCGGATAAAACTCGTCCGGCAATGGCGTGCCCGGCGTCCAGGTTTGCCCGCCATCGGCCGTGTATACACTGAAACCGTACTCGCCAAAGATCATGGCGTGCTCTGCATCGATGAACTGGATGGTGGTCAGGATGGTGTCATCGCCGATGGAGTGGTCTTCCCAGTTCTGCCCGCCATCGCCGCTGACAATGATGGTGCTGAAACTGCCCACCACCCACAGGCGGTTCTGCGGATCACAGGTGATGCCCTGCGGCGACTCTTCGGTCTGGATCTGGTTGGCCTTCCACGTCTGCCCGTCATCTGCGGAAACCAGCACCTGGCCCTCGGTCGCAAGTGCGGCGAATTGTCCATTGGGACAGGCAACGATATCGATCAGCGAGGGCCAGCCTGGCAATTCCTGCCGACTCCAGGTGGTGCCGGCATCCACGGAACGCAGCACCAGGCCGTGATTGCCCACCACCAGCAGCGCCTGGTCACTGGACGCGGCAGCCTGGAACATATCATCGCGGCGTATGGCGGCCGACTCCGAAGCCTTCACACCCTCGAGATTGAGTGGCGACTCGCACGCTGTCAGCGCAGCAGTGGCAGCAAGCAGCAGTACCGCAGGTCGAATGACGGTGTTTTTCAAGCGTCCCCCTTAATATCGGCCCCGTTACTGATCAAGGATGAGCAGCGATGGTGGCAGCAATGCGCTGCGATTTTGTGCGAAAGCCACGGATGCGGTCGTTCAATTTCGGCAGTGATGCATGCGAACCGGACACTGCAGCCGGCTGGCCATTGACGGGGCTGTACGGCGCATGGCAGAACGCATATCGAGCCGCTGACGATAGAAAGCTTCGGGGGGAGCTGCAACCAGTCCGGCACCCCCGGTTCGGGCAAGGGTTCGTTGGACTACTCGTGAAATCCAGGGGGAAAATTACCATGAGACTCATTCGCATTCCGCTTGCGGCCAGGTATTGCAGCAGCCTGCTGGGCCTGGCTATGTGCATCGGATTGAGTACACCGGCACATGCCGTGTGGAATTCCGAGGACGGCTCGCTCGAAGTGCGCGGCTTCGTCGACAACATGACGAATGTGCGCGATGAAGTCGGCCTCACCAAGCAGCGCGTGCAGGGGCAGCTCGAACTGTTCAAGCAGGCCCAGCCGCGCGGGATTTTCTCGGACCTGTCGGTCGGCGCCACTTTCAGGCTCAGCTACGATGCGGTCTACGACCTGAACGATGACGAGTACGGCAGGGGCGCCGGCGGTCCGCTCAGCTACTCCGCCCCGGGCAACCCGGACTTTTTCAGCTACATAAACGGCTTCGCCCCGCCTTTCACCCCGCCGACCGACGTCGTCTACGCGGGCACCTTCGGACCGGATTTCACCGGGGCGGACGGCGCCATCCCGCTGCCGGGCACCGGTGGCACGATCAACTCGCCGAGCAACCCGAACGACGGACTGCGATTTGCGGCGGGCGACATCTATTCCTATCAGGACGGCGGCGTGATCCTGGCCACCCCGGTACGACCCTGCGACACGGACAGCCGCGGCTGTCTGGATGACTACATGGACAAGGATCGCAATGAACTGCGCTACAAGGAACTGAGCGACGACCTCGATTTCATCCGCGAGCTGTGGGTGGCGGGAACCGTGCCGATGGGTACAGGCGACGACGAACTCGCCATCCGCCTCGGTCGCCAGCAGGTGGTGTGGGGACGCACCGACCTGTTCCGCGTGCTCGACATCGTCAACCCGATGGATTTCTCCCGCGAGAACCTCTATGCGGAGTTCGAGGACTCCCGCATCCCGCAGGCGATGATCAACCTTGAGTACCGGATGGGTGCAACCAAGTCGCTGGAGGACCTCAACTTCCAGCTGATCTACAAGGTCGAGTCCTTCCGTCCACATGACCTGGGCCAGGGTGGCGAGCCCTATGCGATCCTCGGTGCCGGCAACCTGTTTCGCGCACTGGCAAACTGCTGGGACAACGGCTGCACGGTGGGCAACTTCCCCGCCACCGGTGTCGTCGTGGATTTCCCGAGCCACTCCATCGGCATCCGTGACGTCAACGAACCCGACCACAGCGAGTTTGGCGGGCGCATCGAGGGCGTCTACAAGGGCGTCGGCTTCTCGCTGAACGCGATGTATTTCTACTCGCAGTTTCCCTCGCTGCGCGGCGGGATCCCGACCGACAATCCCTTCACGCCGGTGGTCGAGAGCGTTGCACACCCCTACGACATCGCCTTCGACATCGAGTTTCCCCGCCTGCTCATGCTCGGCGGTTCGGCGGACTGGTACTGGGAACGTGCCCGTACCTCGTTCCGCATCGAGACCTCATACACCACGGATGAGGAATTTGCCGACACCAGCAAACCCGATCTCTACTCGGAATCGGACGTGTTCCGCGGCGTGATCGGCTTTGACCGGCCGACCTTCATCCCCTTCCTGAACAAGGACCGGGCGTTCCTGATCTCGGCCCAGATGTTCTATCAGCACCTGATGGACTATGAGGACTATCTGGTGAACTCGGCCGGCATCCCGCTGCCGCCCGGGCCGCATACCGGGAGGATCGGTTTCCAGGACTGGGAGGACAACGTCCTGCTGACCCTGCTCATCCAGGGCAACTACATGAACGACCGGCTCACCCCGCAGATCATCACCGCCTACGACACGCGCGCCGGCGCCGGTGCCATCGCCCCATCGGTTGAATACAAGCCCGACAACAACTGGGTGTTCAAGCTCGGCCTGAACCTGAAGTGGGCCAATCACAAGGGTGCCGTCGAGGCCGATGACAACCGCTCGGCCAACCCCTTTCCGCCGTATACCTGCGCACCACCCATTGCCCTGGGGCCTGACCCGACGCCCTGCCTGACTGCATACAGCAGCCTGGGCCTGTCCGGGTTCGAGCCGCTGGGCCGCTTCCGCTCGGGGCCGCTTGGCACCGCCCGGAACGAGGACGAAATCCAGTTCACCATCCGCTACCAGTTCTGATTGCGAGGTTCCTGACAATGAAAAGGCTAGTAATACTTGGCGCCGCTGTAGCGGGCCTGATGGGCATCGCCGCGCATGCGCAGGTGTCCGATGCGATCATCAAGAACGCGTTTTCACCCTATGAAAAGACCCCACCCAGTGCCCCGGGCTATCAACCCGGCATGCGCATCACCGCGAAGAACGTGGATGCAGTGGAGGGCATTCTCGATCCCTTCACCTTCCGCTATGTGAAAAAGGGCTGGCTGGAGATCCCGACCACGCCGACTTTCTCGTTGCCCCAGAACTCCAACTACATCGAGGCAACCCGCAGGAGTGCACACAAGGTCCAGCTGGCTCCCGATGGCACGCTGCTGAACTTCGAGGCAGGCCGACCGTTCCCGCAGGAACCCGACGCCAAGGATCCGCAGGCGGGCCTGAAGCTGATGTGGAACTTCCAGCGTGGCATCAACGCCGGCGACAGCGAAACCATCAATCCCTTCTGGTGGACGTTCCGCAACACGAAGACCGGTCAGAGCGAGCGCCAGCTTCGCTTCGACTGGCACTTCCTGAACTGGAAACACCGGACGATGTTCGACCCGAAGCCGGATATCACTCCAAACCCCGGCCAGATCTTCCGCTCGATTTCCTCGACCGTGCTCGAGCCCTTCGATCTGGCCAACACGCAGCTGCTGATCTGGCGCTACGAGAACGACCTGCAGCGCGATGACGGCTGGCTGTACCTTGGATTCCAGCGGCGGGTGCGACGTCTGGCGGTCGGTCAGATCACTGATGCCTTCCTCGGCACCGATGCGATGATCGAGGACTTCGAGGGCTACAACGGTCGCCTCTCCGACTATACGTGGACCTACAAGGGCAGCCAGAACGTGATGATGCCCTACGAGAAGCACAACGAATTGCCGGAACTCGACGTCGAACCCAAGGGCGATGCCGACGGCTTCCGCTTCGTCAAGTTCGGTGGCCAGGGCAATTGCTTTCCGCAGGTCACCTGGCAGTTGCGCAAGTCCTACATCATCGAAGGCAAGCCGAAGGATCCCAATCATCCGCTCAGCACGCGCCTGATCTACATGGACTCGGAGAGCGCCACGCTGCCGATCGTGATCCAGTACGACCGCAAGGGGCAGCCGTGGAAGTACTTCCCGATCTGCAAGTCGCACTCTGACTATCATCTGGCCAAGAACAAGGGCGTAGGCGTCGCAATCGACGACTGCGCGCTGTTCTTCGACGAGCAGGCCATGCACTGCACCACGCTGCAGTTCAAGTCGCACGTCAACCCGCAGGAAAACCCGCCGTCCATCTTCACCGTGCAGAAGATGCGCGCAACCGGACGTTAAGCCTTGCCTCAGCAGGGGCCCGTGATCACCCGGTCACGGGCCCTTTCTGTTGGAGCGCCTTCAGGCGCGATCTGCGGCCCAAAACAAGGCAACCCAAATGACCGACAAGCGCCCCCACGACCACCCCATCCGCGGCCGCTTCAACTCATGGTTGCTGGCCAAATACGAAGATGACTTCCACGAGGAGATGGGCGAGCGGAAGCAGCGGCATATCGGCGGACTGCGCGGCGTGGTGGTGGAAATCGGCGCCGGCAACGGCGTGAACTTCCGCTATTACGCACCGGGTGTGCAACTGATCGTCTATGAACCCAACCCCTGGATGCATGAGCGGCTGCGTCAGGCAGCCGGCAAACACGCGCTGAACTGCGAACTCCGGCCTGTCAGTGCCGGAGAACTCGACCTGCCTGCACAATCCGTTGATGCCGTGGTCTGCACGCTGGTGCTGTGCACCGTGGAAGATCCCGGCCAGATCCTCAGGGAAGTGCAGCGTGTGCTGAAGCCCGGCGGAGCATTTTTCTTCCTTGAGCATGTCGCCGCACCACGGGGCAGCGGCCTGAGACGGGTGCAGGACATCCTGATGAAGCCCTGGCACTGGCTCTTCGAGGGCTGTCACACCAATCGGGAATCCGCCCGACTGCTCGAGGCTGCCGGTTTCGAGCGCGTGGAAATCGAACACTTCAGGTCCCGGAAGATGCCGCCGGTCATCGTCCCGATGATCTCGGGCATCGCGTACCGCCAGAGATAGCGCCCCTCAGGGCAGCGTCGCCGCGCCCAGTTCCACGATGCGCTGCGGCTGCGAGTAGATCGTCACCCGTCCACCGCGCACGAAGCCACCCAGCGTCACGCCGAAGCGCCCGGCGATCTCGATGGCCAGTGAAGTCGGCGCCGACACCGCCGCAATGATTTCGAAACCGGCACGGATGGCCTTGGTGATCATCTCGAGGCTGAGACGGCTGGACAGCAGCACGCCGCAGCCGGAGAGGTCCGCGTCCTTCAGCAGGCACATGCCGATCACCTTGTCGAGCGCGTTGTGACGGCCGAGATCCTCGGCAACGGCGATGATTTGGGCATTGCGGTCGAAGACAGCCGCCGCATGTGCGCCACCGGTTTGCGTGAATACCGTCTGCAGCTTGCGCATCGCCGCCATCAGTTCATCGAACTGCGCGCTGCGCAACCGGGCCGTATCCGGCACGGCAGCCAGCCCTGCTACCAGGCTGTCGACCGCCTCGCGACCACCGCATACCCCGCAGGAACTGCCCATCGTGACGTTCCGCCGCCGTGGATTGAGGCTGTCAGGCTCGGCGATCTGCACGCGGACGATGCCGGAGTCATTGCTGCAGACCTCCATCCGGCGCACATCCTTCAGACTGCGGATCAGGCCTTCGGTGAACAGGAAGCCGGCGGTCAGCGACAGCACTTCGGGATCGTCAGTCGCCGCCAGCACGCCATGATCCCCGCTGAAGCCCAGCACCTCGTGCAGGGAGGCCGTCGGTGTCCACATCAGCGTGTACCAGCCCACGCCCTCGACATCGATGGTGAGCATGGCTTCTTCGACGACCTGGCAATCCTCGCGCACAGGCGGCTGGCCCGCGCCCGGCAGCAAATATGCGGGCACCCGCCGCACGCCGTGCTGGACGGGCGGAGCGGGCCGTTGTGTCATCGGATTGCCGGCTGCCGGATCAGGGACGGAAACTCATGATCGGCTCGAAAACACCGGCCTTGAAGATCAGCAGGCGGAACGTGTAGTAGCCGGCCAGCGTGCCGGTCGCCGCGATCATGGTGGCCAGCGGCACACTGCCCGCAAACCAGAGCAGCAGAACCGGCAGCAGCACACCGGCACCGCAGACCAGCACAAAGAACCATTTTGCGTAGAGCGTGCGCGTGAGCAGTTCCACTGATTTTCGCGCGCCTGGTGAACCATGCCGTGCGGCGTGCAGCAGGCTCAGCAATATCACCGCAACGCACAGGTGGAGAATCAGCGCCGCAGGCACCATGAGCTGCGCGGATTCGGGTGCGGCAGCCAGCAGCACCATCACCCCGGCGGTCGCAGAATACGCGAGACTCGACACCGGAATCAGGCCGCTGTTCCACAATGAAATCGCGGTGGAGTGCGACATCGCAAAGCCCTGGTAGGTCATTACCACCAGCGCTGCTGCACCGGCCAGTAGTGTGAGCAGGCCGCCGAATCCGGGGATCAGGCCCCAGACCTCGAGCAGGTGCAGGCCACCGAAGCCCATGAAACAGACGATGCCGATCAGTCCGCGGCTGATCCATGAACGGTCCGGACGCAGGATCGCCCGCCAGGACTTCTGCGGAACGCCCATGTGCGAAAGATGGAAATACGTCTTGAGCAGGCCGGTGATCAGCAGGCCCGCCAGCATTCCCCGGTTGGATTCCAGCAGCAGCGAGACAAAAAACAGGCCGGCACCGAGTTCGCCAAAAAAGAAGGCGCTGGCCATGGGGGTATCCCAGTAGCGCTGCAGGCGGAAGCCGAGCTTGAAACTGTCACCGACGATGGGTAGATCATTTACAGCCATGTTGTTTCCCCTCTGCTCCCGTCCTCAATCGATGTAGTACACCTTGGGACGGGTATTTTTCTCGGGCAGCGGCGACTTGCCGCCACGTTCGCGTATCAGCTTGCTCGGCTTGCTGTTCGGATCGTCGAGGTCACCGAAGATCCGCGCATCGGTCGGACAGGTCACCACACAGGCCGGATCGAGGCCGGCATCCACGCGTCCGCTGCAGAAATCGCACTTGGTGACCATGCCCGGCGTGTAACGGGGATAACCCTGCTTCTCGAAGTCGGTGAGCTCGCCGGTACCGAAAAGCCCGTCCTTGAAAGCCTCGGCCTTCATCTCGCTGCGCTGGTCGTAGGGACAGGCCACGGCACAGGAACCGCAGCCGATGCACTTCTGCGGATCGACCATGACGATGCCGTCCGGCCGCGTGTAGGTGGCGCCGCTCGGGCACACCTTTTCGCAGGGCGCATCCTCGCAGTGATTGCAAAGCGTCGGAATGTACACGCGGTTGACGGCTGGATACACGCCGTATTCCTCGCTGAGCGTGCGCGTGAAAAACACGCCATCGGGCAGCGAGTTTTCCTGCTTGCAGCCGATCACGCAGGCATTGCAGCCGATGCAGCGCTTGAGGTCGAACACCATGCCATAGCGTGCCATCAGTGTTTCCTCCCCTTGCCCGGCTTGGCGATCTCGTCCACGAGGTCATAGACCGAGCCACCGTTTTTCAAATGCGCCGGCCAGTCCTGCAGTTTGGTGATTTTGACCTTGCACACCGTTTCCGGCTGGCCGGTCACACCGTCGGTATTCTTGAGGTCGTAGGGCAGCAGATCGTTGAAGTGTCCGCCGGCATGCTTGATGCCTTTTGACTGCGTCTTGGCCCGCGACAGGGCATTGGACACACCGAGGGTATCGGGGTGCCAGCCCTCGGAGATGCCGATACGGCCGAAAATCATGCCGTAGGGCGACTCGACCCTGACGATATCCAGAGCCTTCAGGCCCTGCTTTTCCGCTGTCTTCGGATTCAACATCAGCGCAATGTGCACCGGGTCGCGATAGACGATGTCCTGGATCCACGGGTTGCTCAGGCTCTCGCCGAAGTTGATCTGGATATCCTTGAAGAACATGCCATAGAGGTCGTACTCGGGTGGCTCACCGTGCACCGGATCGAGCCGGGCCGTCGGCAGCGGCTGGTAGTCTTCCCAGGCCCACTCGTGCCGGAAGGGCACCTGGGCAGCCTCCATCTTGCGCATGAGGTCGTCACGCACACTCACCATGTCTTCAATGTAGAAATGCAGACGCATGCCCTCCCAGGGCCGGTACCACTTGTCGAGGCGTCGCTCCGTCACTGCATGACCGTGCTCGACGTACCAGTCGAGATCCTTGCCGTTCCAGAGCAGACCCTTGCGGCGGGCAATCTCCTTGTCGGTGTACTTGATTCCCGGCTCGAGCTTCAGCTCGGGCTTCTGCACGAAGCCGAGGGCGTAGTTCAATACCTCGTTGTAGCTGTCGAGCACGCCGATCCGCTCTGCAAGCTCGGTAAAGATCTCCTCCTCGCTCTTCGTGTCATAGAGCGGCTCCACCGCGGGCTGACGCATGCACATGCCCTCGGTATGCGGCGGCTCGATCATGGTCATGTTCCATGATTCGAATACGTCGTTGGACGGCAGGATGACATCGGCCCACTGCGTCGTCTCGGTGGGAATGATGTCCGACACCGCGATGAACTTCATGCTCTTCATGAATTCAAACCACTTCTCCCGCGGGCCCTGCATGGCCCAGATCGGGTTGGAGTGGCAGACGATCATGGTGTCGGGACGGAACTCGAGCCCGTACTTCTCGGGATTCAGGAACACTTCCAGATTCAGGTGCGGTGGATGCACACCGACCGGAAAATAGTCCATCAGGTGAAAGGTCTGCGGTGGATAGGCGAACGGCGGCACCGGACCGAGCTGGTGCGGATTGGGCTTGATCATGCCGTTCTCGCCCGGCTCGATGTGGCTGTGGTCGACCCACTGGTCGTCGAGCGTCACACCGATGTGTCCGCCCGGCGCATCGATGCAGCCGAGCAGGAAATTCACCATCTTGAAGGCGTGATTGGTCTGGAAGCCGAGCTTGTGACCCTGCGCGCCGCGGTAGTAGTTGTAGGCGGCAGGCCGCAGCGGCATCACGCGACCATCGATCTCGATCTTTGCATCGGTCGCGATGCCGGCAGCGTCGTACATCTCTTTGGCCAGCCGCCGCACGGTGGCGGGCGGGACGGTGGTGATCTTTTCCATGGCCTCGGGCGAGCAATTGGCGAGGATGTCCCTGAAGCGCTGGAACGCCGGCTTGCAGGGCTTGCCCTCGACGGTGTACGCGCCCTCCAGGGCAAACTCGCCGATGGCCGGATCGTCCCAGAGCCTGGCGCGGTTGTCGGCGCTGTCCCAGACGTAGATCTTGCCTTCTGCATTGCGCACGAAGTAGCCATCGTCACCGACCAGATAGGGTGCGTTGGTATCCTTGCGCAGCGACTTGTAGTCGCACCAGCCCTCTTTGACCATCACGTGGCACATGCTCAGCGCAAACTGCCGGTCGGTCGCCGGGCGGATCGGTACCCACTCTTCCGACTTGGCGGCCGAGATTGAAAAACGTGGTTCAACCGTCACGCAGCGCATGCCGCGATTCACGCGCGCATCCGCCACCCAGCTCGACTGCGCCGCCGCATGCAGATGCGAGGAAAAGCCGTCGCCGGTGCCGTCGTTCAGCCAGAAATTGCAGTACTTGGCGTCATTGGCGGCCGCAAAGGCCGAGTGCACGTAACCGTTGATCGGATGATAGGCGCCACCGCACATCGTGCCGCCGGACTGGAAGAAGTTGAAATTGCCGAAGGCCAGCGGCCAGACCCAGATGTTCATCTTCTGGAAATCTTCCAGCGACGGGATGATGCGGCGTGGATCGGTCTGCAGGCAGTCCTTGAGTTTGTCGGCCACCAGCGTCAGCGCCTCATCCCAGCTGATCGGCACCCACATCGGGTCGATATTCGGCCCCTTCTCCGGATTGGTACGCTTCAGCGGCTGCGTGAAGCGGTTGGGGTCGTAGTGCCGCATGATCGCCGAGTTGCCCTTCGGGCAGAGCTTGCCGCGGTTGGACGGATTGGTGGGGTCGCCCTCGACCTTGTTGATGACACCGTCGTCGGTGACATGGATGAGATTGGTGCACGAGTGCAGGCACATCTTGCAGGTTGACCGCACCCAGCGACCGGGCTTGATCGAGTTATGAACTGCGTCTGGATTGGCGGCCATTTTTAACCCTCGTGTATCAACCGACGGCGGGGCCATCCGGCCGGCGGCCGGAGCGTCATGCGTGCCCCGATCATAGCACCGGGGCCGGGAGCGACTATCCCGGAGCCGCAGCACAGAGGCCCGTTTCCGCAATGCATCCGGAGACGCTGCTTCTGCCAAGCCAGCTGCTCGAAACGCAGAGCCGTCCGGGACCCCTTGGGCTACATTGACTCCACCGTGGCCCTTCCAGTCCGTGCTGATTCTGGCTGCGTTCCGGCCCACTCTGGACGTTGAACATGCAGGAAATCCAGTCGGTCTGTGTCGTCGGCGCCGGCGCCATCGGCAGCCTGTTTGCCGGGCACCTCGGCGAGGTCGCACAGATCAAGGTACTGACGCGGCGCGAAGAGCACGCAGCGCTGCTGAACGCCCGCGGGCTGAAGGTACGCGGCAAGTCTGCGCTGCACGCAAACATCCGGGCCGCCACCGATCCGTCGGCGCTCGGCGCTGTCGATCTGCTGATCATCGCCACCAAGGCCACCGCCGTCGAGGACAGCGCGAAACTGATC
Organism: Pseudomonadota bacterium; assembly: GCA_030836925.1. Taxonomy (GTDB): domain Bacteria; phylum Pseudomonadota; class Gammaproteobacteria; order Steroidobacterales; genus SHZI01. The sequence goes on along the minus strand of JAUPLK010000004.1, from coordinate 7,478 downwards.
GCCGGCCATTTCCCGTCTGCCACGGTGATGACCGTCCAGAACGGCCTCGGCTGCGAGGCCGTGGTGGCACGCCACGGCAACTGGCCGATCATCTCGGCAGTGACCTTCATGAGCGGCGTCCGCCATTCGGATACCGAGGTGGAGTACGAGCTCGACACGGCGACCTGGATGGGGCCATGGGCTGGCGGCAAGGCCAGCTACGCCGACGTGCAACAGATCGCCGCACTGATCGAGCGCTCGGGCCTCAAGGCCAAGGCCTTTCCGGACCTGCTGCCGGCACAGTGGTCAAAGCTGCTGTTCAACTCCTGCGTGAACAGCATCGGCGCGCTCACCGACCTGCCGCATGTGCAGGCTTTTGCGAGGCGCGAGAAGCTCACCGATCTCGGTCACCTGGTTCACGCCATGATGGCCGAAGGCCGGCAGGTGGCGGGCGCGCTCGGCATCGAGCTGTACCGCGACCCCTGGGCCATGAATGTCGAGGCCGTCAGCCACGGCCAGACCGGCGACGATGAATACGCCCACGTTTTCTCGATGCTCGAGGATGTGCGCGCACACCGGGCCACGGAGGTGGACTGGCTGACCGGTGCCGTGGTGCGCGAAGCGCAGCGGCTCGGCATACCGGCACCGATCCACGAAACCCTCTACCGGCTGGTCAAGGCACGCGAATCAAGCTGGAGACGCCGGCCAGTCACCGATATTGCACACGGGAGTCGCGCATGAAAGTCTGTATCGTCGGCTGCGGCGCCATCGGCAGCCTGTTCGCAGCACACCTGGCCACGCTGGCCGATGTCGAGGTGTGGGCCTATGACCTCGACAAGGCGCACATCGATGCGATCAACAAGGGCGGCCTGCGCCTGTCCGGCAAGAGCACACTCCACTCGCGGCCGAAGGCGAGCAGCGATCCAGCCGCCATTCCACCCTGTGATTTCGGCATCGTGGCCACCAAGTCGCTGCATACCCGGCCGGCAATGGCAGCCACCGCAGCGATTTTCCGCAACGGCGCCGTCTGCTCGGTGCAAAACGGCGTGGGGAACGAAGAGATCATTGCCGAATACGCGCCCCGCGTGATGCGCGGCACCACCTTTCCGGCCGGGCGCATCATCGAACCCGGGCACGTGCAGCAGGATACCGGCGGCAAGACCTGGATCGGACCCTTCGAGCCGAAGCCGGCCAGCATGGCCGAGGTCACCGCGCTGGCGGACAAGCTTACGCAGTCCGGCATGGAAACGCTGGCCATGACCGATGCGCGCGGCGCGCAGTGGACCAAGCTGATCTTCAATGCCGCCACCAATCCCATCGGTGCGCTGACCGGCCTGCCGCATGGTGTGGCCTGCGACCAGCCGCGCGTGCGCGCACTCATCTCCGGCCTCGCGGCCGAGGGCGTGGCGGTGGCGAAAGCGCTGGGTATCACGCCGGACAGCGATCCGGAGAAACTGATCGATCACGCCCGCGAGGTCGCCTATCTGCACAAAGCCAGCATGCTGCAGGACGCACTCGCCCACCGGCGCACCGAGATCGCCGCGCTGAATGGCGGCATCGTGCAGTTCGGTGAGCAGACCGGCGTACCGACACCCCTGAACCGCGCCATCTGGGCGCTGATCGAGGGCATGGAACATTCATGGACACGCAAAGACTGAACGGCAGGGGACATCACTGATGAGCACACAGAATCCGTTTCAGCCCAGCGCGACAGAGATCGCCCGTCGCTACGCGAATACGCGCAAGGCGATGGCCGCAGCCGGACTCGATGCGCTGATCGTCAGCGGCAGCGAATACTCGGGTTTTGAAGGTGCCGTGCGCTATATGTGCGGCTTTCACATCCTGCACCGCTATGCCTACGTGGTCGTGCCGATGAAGGGCGACCCCATCTTCGTGACGCCGCGCGAGGCCACCTGGGTCGGCGATCACAGCCAGTCCTTCGTCAAGCAGGCCGCCAAGCCACCGCACTGCGGTGAATGGCTGGCCGCCCATTGCCGCGAGCAGGGCTGGAAACGCGTGGGTGTTTACGGACTCGAGTACATCATGTCGGTGCGCGATTACCGCGCCCTGCTCGACGCGCGTCTCGAGCTGGTGGACTTCGACGTGGCTTTCGATCATTCGCGGGCGCAGAAGAGCGAAGAAGAAATGGCCTCGGTGCGCCACTCGATGGCAATCAACAAGGCCGGCGTGCTCGCCGTCATCCAGGCCTACAAGGCCGGCAGGACCGAAGCCGAGCTGATGGGCGTCGCCGAACAGGTCTTCGTGAGCCAGGGCACGGCGCGCAACACCATGGACATGGTGCTGATCGGCCCGCACGGCAGCCTGCGGCCGCAGATGGTGTTTGCCGACCCTCACCGCCGCGTCGCGGACACCGACGCACTGATGTACGGCCTCGAGGTTTCCGGCGAGGGCGGCCACTGGGTCGAGTTCTCGCGACTGCTGGCGCCGAAGGGCGTCAGCGACATTACCCGCCAGCTGCTGGACGCCTACGCCGAGTTCCATGAACTGGCGAAAGCGCACATGAAAGCCGGCGCCTCCGCCGAGGACGTGCACCGCAAGTGCATCAGGCCCTTCGAGGGCAAGGGCTGGCGGCTCGGCCATGTCTGCGGCCACTCGATCGGCATGACCATGATCGAGCACCCGCGCATCGGCGAGGGCGCTGAGTTCGCGCTGGTGGAAAACATGGTGTGCTCGATGCATCCGCACGTCATGACCGAGGACCGCAGCGCCTGCCTGTATTTCCAGGAGACATTCAGGGTCGGCAAGGAGGGCGGCGAACCGCTGTCCGGCGTGCCGGTCAGGTACTACACGGGCGGCGAATCCGGTCTGTAACGCCCCCGCTCACAACAGAACCCCAGGAGCAGAACGATGAGCAACAAGCAGCCGAAAGTCGGCGTGATCTTCAAGTCCTACGAGCCGATGTCGTCGATCCAGAAGTACGCGGCACAGACCGAAGCCTCCGGTTACAACGGCGGTTTCTGGATCGCCGAGGCCTATCACTGGTTCCGCAAGTACGGCCATGAGGCACGCGGCTGCTTCGCGACGCTGGCTGCGGCCACGCTGGCCACCAAGAAGATTCCGATCGGGCTCGGCATCACCTCGCCGTACATGCGCCACCCGACCGTGCAGGCCTCCGAGTGCGTGGGCATCGACGACCTGTCCGGCGGACGCTTCATCATGGGCCTCGGCGCCGGCAAGGTCGGCACCGAGTACCTGGACATCGACATGAAGAAGTTCACGCCGGTCCGCACGCACCGCGAGTGCACCGAGATGATCCGCGGCATCGCCAGCGGCAAGGCCTTCGCCTACGACGGCGAGCTGTTCAAGTGCGACATGCCGGCGGTGGATCGCGAAAAGCGTGGCCTGCGCACCGAGATTCCCGTGTACATCGGCGCCACCGGACCGCTGATGCAGAAGCTCGCCGGCGAAATCTCCGATGGTTTGCTGCTGCCGGGACTCACGTCGCCGGGCTTCACGCGCTATGCGCGCAAGAATTGCCAGGCTGGTGCGGCTGCAGCCAACCGCACGCTGGCGGCTGACTTCCCGGTCGGCGGCGTGATCCTCGCGGCCTGTTCGAAGGACGGCAAGAAGGCCAAGGACGCAACGCGCAGCTATACCGGCACCTACATCATCAACAAGCTGCGCAACATCAAGAACGACGTGATCCTGAGCACCTCTGGCCTGCCCGACAGCACCTGGGCGCCGTTCCGCAAGGCCATCGCCGATGGCACCGAAGACCGCGTCACCCATCTGGTGACAGACGCCATGCAACGCGCCTTTACCTGCATCTCCGGCACACCGGACGAGTGCCTGGAAATCACCCAGGAACTGGTGGATGCGGGCCTCAACCTGCCGCTGCTGGAAGTCGTCGGCGCCAGTGAAGCCGACAACCTGGAAACCATCCGGCTGTTTGGCGAACAGGTTCTGGCCAAGCTGAAACCGGGAGCCTGAATATGCAACTCGCAAGTTTCAGGATCGTCAACGGCGGGCGCAAGACCATCGGCGCCTTTGTCAGCCACTGCTACATCGATCTGCACGCACTGACCGGCGGGCAACTGCCGGCCGACATGCTCGCTTTCCTGCAGCTCGGCGACACCGGCATGCATGCCGCACGCGCGGCTCTGAAGCAGCTCGAAGGAAAGCTGAACCCGACCGGGCTGTCGAGTCTGCGCGGTCCTGGCGGCGATCGCTATGCCTGGGCGCCGGCGGAGATCGTGCTCGCCGCACCGGTGCCGCGGCCGGGCAAGATCATGCACACCTCCTGCAACTTCACCGCGCACCTGAGCGAGCTGACCACCTGGAAGGAACCGGAGTGGCAGTCGCACAACTGGAAGGACTTCCACTTCGAGCACCCGACCGGCTTCCTGGAGGCGCCCTCCTCGGTGGTCGCCTCCGGCGCAAAGGTACCGGTGCCGCACTTCACCAAGCAGCTCGATTACGAGATCGAGATCGCGATCATCATCGGCAAGCCGGCCTTCCGCGTATCGATCGCCGACGCCATGGACTACGTGGCCGGCTACACGATCTTCAACGACCTGTCGGCGCGCGACATCCAGGCCCGCGAACACTCCAACAAGGTGATCCTGCTCGGCAAGAGCTTCAACGGCAGCTGCCCCTTCGGGCCGCACCTGGTGACGCCCGACGAACTCGGCGACCCGCACAAGCTCGCCATGCAACTGAAAGTGAACGGCGTGGTGCGCCAGGATTCCAACACCTCGCAGATGCACTACAAGACTGCCGAGCTCGTCTCCTGGTGGTCGAACACCACGCTGGAGCCCGGCGACATCATCACCAGCGGCAGCCCGCCGGGCGTTGCGGCCGGCATGGCGGTGCCCGAATGGCTGAAGCCCGGCGACCTGGTGGAAGCCAACATCGAGAAGCTCGGCACCCTGACCACGCACATCGTGGCAGGCGACTGAGGCAGTTGAACAACGCAAGACAGGGTGGTGCCAGCATGAGCAACAAAGCCGATGCGAATCTCGTCACGCGTGCCCTCGAGCACATCGACCGCCACCGGCTGGTCGACCTGGTCGTGCAGCTGGTCAACGTGCCAAGCCCGACCGGCAGTGAAGGCGATATGGCCCGTGCGCTGCACGAAGTGCTGCGCGGCGCGAATTTTCGTTCGACCCTGCAGCCGATCGGCGACCAGCGCTACAACGCGGTCGGCATTCTCGAAGGTGCAGGCAGGGGCAGGAGCCTGATGTTCAACGGCCACCTCGACACCTCCTTCGGCCCCGAACAGGCCAGCCGCGGCATCGGTTACCGCTGCGAAGGCACGGTGGTGGACGACGAGTGGATCTACGGCATGGGCTCCTTCAACATGAAGAGCGCCTTGGCCACCTATGTGGTGGCCAGCGAAGCGATACAGGCCGCGGGCATAAAGCTGGCCGGCGACGTGGTCATCGCCGGCGTTTGCGGCGAGATCGAAAAGGCGCCGGTCAATCACTTCGATGGGCCGAGCTACCAGGGCTACGGCGTGGGGACCAAGTACGCGATCACGCATGGTGCGGTCGCCGACTACTGCATCCTCGGCGAACCCACCAACATGATGCTGATTCCGCGTCACTGCGGCACCACCTGGCTGAAGATCCGGGTGCCGGGCGTGCTGATCCACACCGCCTGGTCGAAGCCGGAGCAGAACGCGATCAGCAATGCCACACTGCTGCTCGATGCGCTGCACAAGTGGATGCCGGAATACATCGAACGCAACGCCGTGGGCGATTTCCGTCCCAAGGTGAACATCGCCGCCATCGAGGGCGGTTGGCCGTGGCGTGGCGCCCGGACACCCGACGACTGCTGTATCTACCTGGATGTGCGCACCCTGCCCGATGTGCTGCCCGTGCAGGCCTACAACGAGGTCCGCCAGCTGGTGCGCGGCGTGGTAAGCAAACATCCGGCGCTCACCGGCACCACGGTTGATATCTATGTCTCGGCGCCGGGCACTTCGATCCCTGACGACCATGCATTGATCAAGACCATCGTCGGCGCCCACACTGAGCAACTCGGCACGGCACCGGAGTTCGGCATGGAGACCTGGTACAGCGATGCGGCCCACATGAACCGCTACGGCATTCCCACCGTCAACTATGGCTCGGCCGGACGCTTGCGCAGCGGCGGCGCGGGCTTCTCGACCCATCAGGGCGAGCATGTGCACATCGGCGACATGGTCGACATGACGCGGATCTACGTCCGCTGCATCCTCGAGATCTGCGGAGTCGCGGCCTGAAGCGGCCGGCACGATGAGCACGCTGCACGAACTGCTGTCCAAAGCCCGCGTCTATGACCTCGGCCAGGCGTACTGGCCGGGCATGCCGGTGCATCCCTTTGATCCGCCTTTCCAGTTTTACCTGTACCGCTACCACGAGTACGTGGAGAAGGATCTTGGCAAGATCGAGCCGGGCTTTGGCGACGCGATCAGCCTGCTGATCACCTCCATGCATTCCGGCACGCACTTCGACGTGCCGGTGCACATGTCGCAGGACTACAAGGTGCAGGGCATCGACATCCGGCCCTACCAGCGCGACATTGGCTTCGTGGATCTGCCCGAACCCCTGCACAGCATGGAGAAGGTGCCGCCGCTGGTGCTGCCCGCCACGCTGTTCGATATCCCTGCCCTGCTCGGCATGGAGGTGCTGCCCGAACGCTATTCGATCACCGTCGCTGATATCGAGGCGGCCGCCGAGCGGCAGAAGATCAGCATCGATGCCGGCTCCTGCGTACTGGTGCGCACGGGTTATGCACGCTACTTCGAGACCGATCGGGACACCTACCTGTACAAGTGGGCCGGCCTGTCGCCGGAAGCGGTGAGCTGGATCGCTGCACGCAAACCGCGGCTGGTGGGCACCGACAACCTGTCCATCGGCGTACCGAATCTCTTCGACGCCCATCGTCAGCTGATGATCGACAACGGCATCTACGTGATGAAGAGCCTGACACTCGAGGCACTGGCGGCCGACCAGCAGTCGGTATCCACGGTGGTGGTGCTGCCACTCAAGATCAGGGGCGGCGAGGCTTCGCTGGTGCGTCCCATCGCGCTGGCCTGAACCGACAGAAAGGACCGACATGCAAGACAAGATCTGGATCAGCGACCTCAACCAGCGCAAGGAAGTGCAGGCCGGCTTCAACCGCAGCCGCCCGGTGCGCTTCTATGACACCACCCTGCGCGATGGCGAGCAGGCCGTCGGCGTGGTTTTTGATCCGGACGAGAAATTTGCCATCGCCTGCGGCCTCGACAAGCTCGGCGTGGCGCGGATCGAGGCCGGCTTCCCGCGCGTGTCGGAGGCCGACACGCAGGCGGTGCGGCGGATCCTCAAGGCCGGTCTCAAGGCCGAGATCTGGGGCTTTTCCCGCGCCGTGCGCGGTGACCTCGATGCGCTGATCGAACTCGGTATCCGCCAGGCGCTGATCGAGATCTCGACCAGCGAGATCAAGATGAAGGCTTACGGGTTCGACCAGGCCCGGGTACTGAAGAACGTCAGCGAATCGGTACAGCACGCGGT